>CAZUJD010000136.1:0-7963 GCA_964620025.1 uncultured Ramlibacter sp.
ACAGCTTTTCGCCATTGGCGCCCAGCACCAGAGGCACATGCAGATAGTGCAGCAGGGACAGGCCCAGAGCCCGTTGCAAAACGATCTGCCGGGCGGTGTTGTCGGCCAGGTCAGCGCCTCGCACCACATGGGTGATGCCTTGCGCGGCGTCGTCCACCACCACCGCCAGCTGGTAGGCCCACAGGCCATCGGCGCGATGCAGCACGAAATCACCTACGGCGCCGGCCACGTCCTGCTGCTGCGGGCCCAGGCGCCTGTCGAGCCAGTCGACGGTGCCCCCGGGCACCCGCAGGCGCCAGGCGTGTGGTCGGCCGGGCTGGGTCGGGCCGTTGCGGCAGGTTCCGGGATACACCAGCTCGGCAAAGCGGCCGCGGCCCATGCCTCGTGCAGCCCACACGGCTTCAACGTCCTTGCGAGAACAGCTACAGGCGTAGGCCCGGCCGGCCTCGACCAGCTCGTCCAGCGACGACTGGTAGAGCGCACTGCGCTGCGATTGCCACTGCGGTGCTTCGTCCGGCAGCAGCCCGCAGGCTGCCAGCTGTTGCAGGATGAACTGGTCTACTCCGGGTATGCAGCGCGGTGCATCCACGTCTTCAATGCGCACCAGCCAGCGGCCGCGGTGCGCGCGCGCATCGAGCCAGCTGGCCAGTGCGGCTACGAGCGATCCCGCATGCAACGGGCCCGTCGGAGACGGTGCGAAGCGGCCGATGTATGTCGCCCCCATGCCCGCAGCGCCTGCAGGTCAGGCCGCCTTCAATGCCAGCTCCAGTCCCGAGACAAACGCGTTCTCCACGCGATGGCCCAGGCACCAGTCGCCGCAGACGCCAATGTGCGCACGGGCGTCCCACAGGAAGCTTTTGCCCAGGGGTTTTTCGGTTTTGGCATAGCGCCAGCGGTGTACTTCTGCATGGGCCGGTTCGGCGCGGATGCCGGTCACCTCGGCAAAGGCCTTGAGCAGCTTGGCCTGCACGCGGGGCGCATCGTCTTCCAGGTGTTCGCGCGACCAGGCGGCGCTGGCCTGGACGGTCCAGCGCTCGATGGCATCGCGCCCGGGCTTGGACGACTCGCGTGCCAGCCAGGCAATGCGGTGGTGCGTACTGAGCGCTGCGTTCCATTGCGGGCCCAGATGGGCCAGTGTGGGTTGCACGGCGTTGGGATAGGCCAGCATCAGCGTCCAGCAAGGGGCAACCTGCACCCCTGCCACCTGCTGTGCCAGCGCCGGCGCCAGCGCCGAGGCCTGCAGCAGCGCATGGGTCTGTGCGCTGGGCAGTGCCAGCACCACCCCATCAAAGCCGGAATAGACATGGGTTGAATCGGCGGTACCTGTGGTGCGCAGCTGCCAGCGCCGGGCGTCCAGCGCATCGCGCTCGATCAAGGTGACCAGTGTCTGCAACTCCACACGCCCTTGCTGCGCCAGCGGCTGGGCCCAGGCACGTACCAGTGCGTTCATGCCGGGGGCGCCGACGTAATGGGCTTCGGGCGAGGGCAGGGCGGCTTCCGCCACACGGCCGTGCGGGTCCAGCACACGCACGGCGTTGGCGCTCCAGGGCTTGACCGTGGCAGGTGCGGTGGCAATGGCCCTGCCAAATCGCTCGTCCCGCACGGTGAAGTACTGGGCTCCGTGGTCGAAGGTGCCGAAGGGTGAGCTGCGGGTGGACATCCGTCCGCCGAACCCCCGGCTTTTCTCAAACACCGTGACCTGGTGACCAGCCTGGGCCAGCGTGCGCGCACAGGTGATGCCGGCCATCCCGGCGCCGATAACGGCAAAGTGTTGGGGCCGGATGGTTGCGGGTTTGGGTGGCATGGAGTGTCTCGTGTTGGGGTCGGACAGATTTCGGATCAGTGGGCCTACTCTACACGGTGGCGTTCGAGCAGGGCTGCGCGCGTGGGCTGGCTTTCCAGCTGGCCCAGCCACCACTGCAGTGCGCGCCCCTGGCTATGCGCGCCGGCCGCACCGCGCCAGGCATAGCCCACGCGTACGACACGTGGTGGGCGCTCGACGCGCCGGGACACCAGCCGGCCAGTCTCCAGGTAGGGCCGGGCCATGGGTTCTGGCAGGAAGCCGCAGCCAAGGCCGCGCAGCTGGGCGTCGAGCTTGGCCGCCATGCTGGGCACCGTGAAGACGTCCTGACCGCCCAACAGGCCGATCGTGACACCCCGACCGCGCTGTACCGAATCGGCCACCGCCACGGCGCGGTGCTTTTGCAGCAGTGTGTCGCGCAGCGGTTCGGCTTGCGTGGCCAGGGGGTGGTGGGGAGCCACAGCGAAAACGAAGGACAGCCCGCCCAGTGGTTTGCCGTGGATGCCGGCCGTGTTGCCGGATTCCAGGCTCACGCCAATGGCCAGGTCGGCCTGCCCGGACGTCAGTGCCTCCAGCGTACCGCTGAGCGTTTCGTGGCGGATGCGCAGCTGGGTAGGGGGCGACAGCGAAAAGAAGGCCTGGGCCAGCTCCATCAGCGTCGCGCGCGAGATCACGCTGACGGCGGCAATGGTGAGTTGGGGCTCCCAGCCGGTAGCCACACGGCGCACACGGTTGGCCATGGCGTCAATGTCGTCCAGCAGCCGCGCGCCCTCGCGCAGCAGCTCGGCCCCGGCTTCAGTCAGCCGGGCCTGACGTGAGCTGCGGTCAAACAGCAACACGTCCAGTGCGTCTTCAATCTGGCGCACCCGATAGGTCACGGCACTGGGGACCAGGCCGAGCTCGCGTGCGGCAGCGGCAAAGCTGCCGCTGTCGGCCACCGTTTGCAGCAGGCCGAGCGCGTCTGGCGTTAATACACTGCGAGCGCTTTGCATATAACGGGTATTTATATTCGAAAAATTTGAATGATGCCATCAATTCCGGTTGCTGGATGCCATGGCGCGGCCGCCCTACATTCATTCCCGGACCACGACATTCACCAAGGAGCCCAACATGCTGACCCTTCGCAAATCCCAGGACCGCGGCTTCGCCGATCACGGCTGGCTCAAGTCGTTCCACAGCTTTTCGTTTGCAGGTTATTTCGATCCCCGCCATATGGGGTTTGGCAACCTGCGCGTCATCAATGAAGACCGGATTGCACCCGGTACCGGCTTTGGCACGCACGGCCATCGCGACATGGAAATCATCAGCTATGTGTTGCAGGGCAACCTGGCCCACAAGGACACGCTCGGCAATGTCAAGGGCATCCCGCCCGGCGACGTGCAGCGCATGAGCGCGGGCCGCGGCGTGCAGCACAGCGAGTTCAACCACGCACCGGATCAAACCACGCATTTCCTGCAGATCTGGATCGAGCCCAATGTGACCGGCATCCCCGCGAGCTACGAACAAAAGAGCTTCACCGACGCTGAAAAGCGCGGTGCACTGCGGCTGGTGGCTTCGCCCGACGGCGCGGACGGCTCCGTCACGATCCACGCAGACGCTTCATTGCGTGCGGGCCTGTTTGATGGGCCCGAAACGGCCCGGCTGACGCTCGACCCGGCACGCAAGGCCTATGTGCATCTGGTACGCGGCCAGCTGGACGTGAACGGCCACAACCTGGCTGCGGGTGATGCCGCACTGCTCGAGAACGAATCCAGCCTGATCCTGGCCCACGGCAAGGACGCCGAGGTGCTGGTGTTCGACCTGGCCGCCTGAATTTCCGCCTTCTTCTTTTTTACCAAGGACCTTCACCATGAACCCCTCTGCTTCCACCCAGAATGCCCTGGCCCTGATCGGCCGAGCCCTGATCGCCCTGCTGTTTGTACCGGCCGGCTTCAGCAAGATTGCCGCGTTTGCCGGCGTGACCGGCTACATCGCATCCAAGGGTGTTCCGCTGCCCGCCGTGGCTGCGGCCATCGCCATTGCTGTGGAACTGGGCCTGGGCCTGCTGTTGCTGGTGGGCTGGCAAACGCGCTGGGCTGCCTTGGGCATTGCCGTCTTTACCGTCGTGATCACTTTCATCTTCCATGCATTCTGGGCCGTGCCAGCCGAACAGGTCATGCAACAGCAGCAGGCGTTCTTCAAGAACATCGCTGTGGTCGGTGGCCTGCTGGCGCTGGTGGCCTTTGGCCCCGGTGGTTTCAGCCTGGACGCCAAGCGAAAGTGATTGACCCGAAACCCAACCATCAACCCAAGGAAATCTGACATGGCAAAAACCGTTGTTGTCTACCACTCTGGCTACGGCCACACCCAGCGCATGGCCCAGGCAGTGGCCGAAGGTGCCGCCGCCCAGCTGCTGGCCATCGATGCCGAAGGCAACCTGCCCGAAGGTGGCTGGGACACCCTGGCTGCTGCGGACGCAATCATTTTCGGCAGTCCCACGTACATGGGCAGTGTGAGCTGGCAGTTCAAGAAATTTGCCGATGCATCGTCCAAGGTGTGGTTTGCCCAAGGGTGGAAAGACAAGGTCGCTGCCGGCTTTACCAACAGCGCCGGCATGAATGGTGACAAGCAGGGCACCCTGACCACGCTGTTCACGCTGGCCATGCAGCATTCGATGATCTGGGTCAGCCAGGGCCTGATGCCATCGAACACCAAGGCAGCCAAGCGTGACGACATCAACTACCTGGTGTCCTACAGCGGCGCGATTGCCCAGTCGCCTTCGGATGGTGGCGCCAATGACATGGCTGCCGGTGACCTGGAAACGGCCCGTGTTTTTGGCAAACGCGTAGCTGATATTGCTGGGCGCGTTCGCGGCTGATAGGCTTTGCCGCTGAATCACCGGGCGAAGGCGGCTGTAATGGGCATAGATGACATCCTGAACGGGCATACCAAGGACCTGGGCGGCGGCTTTGTCGTGCGCAGGCTGCTGCCGGCGGCGCGCCGGCGTTCGGTGGGCCCGTTCATCTTCTTTGACCATTTTGGCCCGGCCACCGAGCGTCCGCAGGACAACCGGGATGTGCGTCCCCACCCGCACATCGGGCTGGCCACGGTGACTTACCTGTTTGAGGGTGCGATGCTGCACCGGGACAGTCTGGGCGCAGTCCAGCATATCGAGCCCGGTGCCATCAACTGGATGACGGCCGGGCGCGGCATCGTCCATTCGGAGCGCAAGCCTGATGCGCTCAAGGGCAGCACCTATGTGAACCACGGGCTTCAGCTGTGGGCTGCACTGCCGCGCGAATTTGAAGAGGCCCCGCCCTCCTTCGCCCATACACCCGCAGCGGATATCCCCGAACGGGTGGTGGACGGCGTGGCGGTGCGCGTGCTGATCGGTGAGGCTTTTGGCCGCAGGTCGCCCGTGGCCACGTTCTCGCAGACCCTGTACCTGGATGTGCAGATGCCTGCAGGCACTGCGCTGCAGCTGCCGCCGTTGTGCGCCGAAATGGCGGTATACGCGGTGGACGGCAGCCTGGTGGTGGATGGCGCAGCGCAGGCGGCACTGAGCATGACGGTGCTGACGCCGGGTGCCGTCAACACCGTGGCCGCTGTGGACGGCCCCGCGCGGCTGGTGGTCATTGGCGGTGAGCCGCTGGACGGGCCGCGCCACATGTGGTGGAACTTTGTCTCCAGCCGCAAGGAGCGCATCGTGCAGGCTGCCGCTGACTGGGAGGCCGGCCGCTTTGACGCTGTGCCGGGCGAGACGGAATTCATCCCTCTGCCTGAGCGGCGCTTCACGTAAATCCCGGCTTTCGCCAGCGGGCGAAGGCCCGTACCATGCGGGCATGAAAGTTCTTGCCATCCTGCCCTGGTATGACTGGGCTGCCGTCATCTGGTTCTTTGCGGCCTGGTCAGGCTATGCCTGGTTTGCCCGGCACCGGGGTGCGCAGCACGCGTCGCTGCTGCAGACCACCAACCGCTACCGGCGCTACTGGATGCTGCAGGCCACCGCACGCGACCCGAGGGTGCTGGACGGCATCATCACGCAGACGATGTCCACGAGTCCTTCTTTCTTTGCATCCACCACCATCATCATCATCGGCGGCTTGCTGGCGCTGCTGGGGACGACCGACAAGGCGGCCGATTTCGTGCGGGAGATCCCGTTTGCCGTTCGCACCACCATGCTGGTGTTTGACCTGAAGGTCCTGGTGCTGCTGGGCATCTTTGTCTATGCGTTCTTCCGCTTCAGCTGGTCCATGCGGCAGTACACCTTTGCAGCCCTGGTCATCGGCTCCATGTGCGCGTCGAGGCGTGAGGCAGCGTCGATGACGACAGCGGCAAGTTCGACCGTGCACACTTCGCCGACCGGGCGGGGACTTTGCTGGGCATGGCTGCGGAGACCTTCAACGACGGGGTGCGGTCGTATTACTTTGCGTTTGCTGCCATTGCGTGGTTTTTTTCACCGCTTGCCTTTGCGTTGGCTGCGGGGATGGTGGTACTGATTTTGTACAGCCGGGAATACCGTTCCGAGGTGTTGCACGTTTTGCGCGACTGATTCATTTGCGCAGGTCCGCAGGCTGGTGCTGACGGAAGCCCGCACGCCTGTTCCAGGAGAAGTGCAGGCGAGGACCTCAGCCGAGGGACCGGGTCGCCGCCAACGAAGGATCCAGCGCCTCACGCTCATCAAACACGAAGCAGTTGCCACGAAAGTGCGCCCCACCCGTTTCCTCAAAGTACTTGAGGATGCCGCCGTCCAGCTGGAAGACGGAATCGAGCCCCGCCTCGCGCATGTAGATGGCGGCCTTTTCGCAGCGGATGCCGCCGGTACAGAAACTCACCACGGTTTTGCCTGCCAGCTCGGCCTTGTGGACCTGCAGCGCTTCAGGAAACTCGGTGAATTTGCTGATGCGCCAGTCAATCGCATTTTCAAACGTGCCGTGATCCACTTCAAACGCATTGCGCGTGTCCAGCGTCACCACGGGGCGGCCGGCGTCGTCATGGCCCTGGTCCAGCCAGCGTTTCACGGTGGCGCTGTCCACGGCTGGTGCACGGCCACTGGCCGGCTGGATGGCAGGGTGATTCATCCGGATGATTTCGCGCTTGACCTTGACCAGCAGCTTGCCAAAGGGCTGGGTGGCAGACCAGCTCTCCTTGGGCGTGAGGTCGGCAAAGCGCGCGTCGGCCGCCAGCTGGCGCACAAAGCTGCGCACGGCGTCCGCTGTTCCGGCAAGAAAAAGGTTGATGCCTTCCTCAGCCAGCAGCACTGTGCCCTTCAGGTCCAGCGCCAGCGCGCGGTCATACAGCGTGGCACGCAGGGCGGCCGTGTCGTTCAGGGGGACGAACTTGTAGGCGGAAATGTTCAGGATGGTGTTCACACCTGCGATTTTAGGAAGTGTCAAGCACTGTTGATTTCCTACAATGCCAGGCATGTTTGTCCATCTGCGCCTGCACACCGAATTTTCCGTCGTTGACGGCACCAACCGCGTTGACGAAATCGTGAAGGCTGCTGCCGCAGACAGCCAGCCTGCGTTGGCCATCACCGACCTGAACAACCTTTTCGGCGCGATCAAGTTCTACAAGGAAGCCCGCGGCAAGGGGGTCAAGCCGCTGATCGGCGCCGAGCTCATGGTGCAGGGCCTGGCGAAGGATCCGGCCCAGCTGTCGCGAATCATCGTGCTCGTGCAGAACCGCCAGGGCTATCTGAACCTGTGCGAAGTGCTGGCGCGGGCCTGGACGCAGAATGTGGTCAAGGCCCAGGCCGTGTGCAAGCCCGCCTGGCTGCAGGAGCTGGGTGATGGCCTGATCGTACTTTCGGGTGCGCAGGCCGGGCCCGTGGGTCAGGCATTGGTGCAGGGCGATGAAGCCCGCGCGGCCGAAGTGGCCCTGCAGCTGGCGTCGATGTTTCCGCACCGCTTTTACATCGAGCTGCAGCGCGCCGGACGGGCTGATGATGAGGCCCATGTCAGCGCTGCGGTGCAACTGGCCGCGCGGCTGAAGCTGCCGGTGGTGGCAACCCACCCGGTGCAGTTCACCCGCGAAGACGACTACGAGGCGCACGAGGCCCGTGTGTGCATTTCCGAGGGCGAAATCCTTGGCAACCAGCGGCGGGTGCGCAAGTTCACACGCGAGCAGTATTTCAAGTCTGCCGCGCAGATGCAGGCCCTGTTTGCCGATGTGCCATCGGCC
>CAZUJD010000136.1:7973-8371 GCA_964620025.1 uncultured Ramlibacter sp.
TTGCCAACACGGCCGAAATCGCACGCCGCTGCAGCCTGACGCTGGATCTGGGCAAGCCCCGCCTGCCGGACTTCCCCACGCCCAACGGCATGCCGATCGAAGAGTACTTCCGCTTTGCCTCGCACGAAGGGCTGAAGGAACGCATGTTGCGGCTGTACCCTGACGCGGCACAGCGCGAGCGGGAGATGCCGCGCTATGTGGAGCGTCTGGAGTTCGAGATCAACACCATCCTGAAGATGGGGTTTCCGGGCTACTTCCTGATCGTGGGTGACTTCATCAACTGGGCCAAGGCCAACGGCTGCCCGGTAGGGCCGGGCCGCGGCTCGGGGGCCGGGTCGCTGGTGGCGTACTCGCTGAAGATCACCGACCTGGACCCGCTGCAGTACAACCTGCTGTTT
>CAZUJD010000137.1:0-8340 GCA_964620025.1 uncultured Ramlibacter sp.
CGGCACTGGCGAAGCGCCGGCCGCCCCCGTGTACATCGATGGCGAAAAGGCGGTCACGCTGCGTGGTGACAATATCGCCAGTGAGTTCCATCAGCTCGTTGAAAACTACATTGAAAAGCGTTTCGGTCACGAGCAGTTGACTGAAAGCGCCTGAACCTTACCCATGGCCGAGAAACTGAGTGCCGTCAAAGGCATGAATGACATATTGCCGCCCGGCGTGCCGCGGACGGAAAAGCTGCCCGACTCCGCCTTGTGGCAGTGGTTTGAGGGCGCTGTGCGACAGGTGCTGGGCCGCTACGGCTACCAGTACCTGCTGACCCCCATTGTTGAACCTACCGCGCTGTTTGTGCGTGGCCTCGGTGAGGTGACTGACATCGTCGAGAAGGAGATGTATTCCTTTACCGACTCGATGAACGGTGACCGGCTGACACTGCGGCCTGAGGCGACCGCTGGCATTGTGCGGGCCATGATTGAGCACAACGCCCTGTATAACGGCCCGTTGCGGGTCTGGACAGTCGGGCCGATGTTTCGCCATGAGCGGCCGCAAAAGGGCCGGTATCGCCAGTTTCACCAGCTCGACGTCGAAGCGCTGGGCCTGGCTGGCCCCGATGTTGACGCTGAAATGATCCTCATGGCCCGCGCCCTGTGGCGCGAGCTGGGTCTGGTCGAAGATCAGCATGTAAGGCTGGAAATCAACAGCCTGGGCCAACCGCAGGAGCGCCGCGCGCACCGCGATGCGCTGATCGGGTATTTTGAACAGAACGCCGCTGTGCTTGATGCCGACGCCCAGCGCCGGTTGCACAGCAACCCGCTGCGTATCCTTGACTCCAAGAACCCCGCGATGCAGGCGTTGATTGAGGCTGCGCCGCAGCTGATGGATTTCCTGGGCGAGGAATCTCTGGCGCATTTCAACGCCGTGCGTGGTGTGCTGGATGCCGTGGGGCTGCAGTACCGTGTCAACCCCCGACTGGTGCGCGGCATGGACTACTACAACCTGACCGTGTTCGAGTGGGTGACCGATCAGCTGGGTTCACAAGGAACAGTCTGCGGTGGCGGTCGCTACGACGGGCTGATTGAACAGCTGGGTGGCAAAAGCGCTCCGGCAGTCGGCTTCGGACTGGGTATCGAGCGGCTGCTGTTGCTGATCCAGGCGTTGGGCCTGCCCGTACCAGGTGTGTCGCCTGATGCCTATGCCATCGTGCCTTCGGGCACGCCACTGGCGCCGGTCATGTCAGTGCTGGAGGCACTGCGCGCCGGGGGGGTGCGCGTGCAGCAGCATGCAGCTGGTCCGGACGGCCCCGGCAGCATGAAATCGCAGTTCAAGAAGGCGGATGCCAGCGGCGCCGCCCATGCCCTGATCTTCGGCCCTGACGAACTGTCCCAGGGCATGGTGACGGTCAAATCCTTGCGTGACGGTACCGGTGCGCAGGTACAGCGCCCGCTGGCCGAGGCTGCGGTCTGGGCCGCCTCTCTACAATCGTCCGTTTGATACAGATAACCATGGCAAATCACCTCGACCTTGAAGAACAGGAACAGCTTGACCAGCTCAAGCACTTCTGGAACCAGTACGGCAACCTCATTACCTGGGTGCTGATCGCGGTGTTTGGCTCAGTGGCGGCCTGGAACGGCTGGCAGTATTGGCAGCGAACGCAAAGCCTGCAGGCGTCGGCGTTGTACGAAGAAGTCAACCGCGCGGTGCAGGCGGGTGATGCCGCGCGGCTGGACCGCAGCTTTGCCGACATGAAGGAAAAATTCGGGGGTACGGTGTTTGCCCAGCAGGCCGGCTTGCTGGTGGCCAAGACCCTGTTCGAGAAGGGCAATGTCGACGGCGCCAAGGCCGCACTCAACTGGGTGGGCGAGAAGGCGTCTGATCCCGGTTACCAGGCCCTGGCACGACTGCGGCTGGCCAGTGTGCTGGTGGAAGCCAAGGCCTTCGATGATGCGTTGAAGCAGCTTTCCGGTACGTTCCCCGCAGAATTCCAGGCCCTGGTGGCCGACCGTCGTGGCGACATCTACCTGCTGCAGGGCAAGAAGGCCGAGGCGCGCGAGGCATTCACCATCGCCTACAAGGGGCTGGATGAACGCACCGAATACCGCCGTCTGGTCGAAGTCAAACTCAACGCACTCGGGGTGGACCCTCAGCCGCCGAAGGCTGCACCGGTTGCCGAGGCAGGAGCCAAATCGTGATGAGTTCCAAGTCCCCGATGCCCCTGCGCGCATTCGCAGCCATTGCCCTGGTGCTGACGCTGGTTGCCTGTTCGAGCAAACCTGAACGGCCCAGGCCGGCGGAGCTTGCGCCCAGTGCTGCCCTTATCGGCGTGCGCCAGGCCTGGACGGCCCGCGTTGGCGAAGTCACGTTCCCGTTGCAGGCCCAGGTCAGCGGTACCACGCTTGCCGTGGCCGGCGGCGATGGTACTGTGGCGCTGATGGACGCAGCCACGGGGCGTGATCTTTGGCGCGGCAACGCTGGCGCCCCCCTGTCGGCGGGGGTAGGCAGCGACGGCAAGGTGGCCGCCGTCGTGACGCAGGCCAATGATGTGGTGGCCTTGGCGGACGGCAAGGTCCTGTGGCGGCAGAAGTTGCCGGCCCAGGTTTATGCAGCCCCGCTCGTGGCTGGGGCACGGGTGTTCGTGCTGGGGGCCGACCGATCCGTTTCTGCTTTTGACGGCCAGACCGGTCGCCGCCTGTGGACGCAGCAACGCCCCGGTGAGCCGCTCGTCCTGCGTCAGGCGGGGGTGATCCTGGCGGTTGGCGATACCCTGGTTGTTGGCCAGGCGGGCCGGCTGGTCGGCATGAACCCAGTCAATGGCAGTACCCGATGGGATGCGCCCATTGCCACACCGCGCGGCACCAACGACATCGAACGACTGGTCGATCTGGTGGCAGGTGTGTCGCGTCAGGGTGATACCCTGTGCGTGCGCGCTTTCCAGGCCAGTGTGGGATGTGTCAACACGTCCCGTGGCGCGGTCCTGTGGACCAAATCCGCCAATGCGGCCGTCGGGGTGCATGGCGACGACCGCAACGTCTATGGCGCCGAGGCCGATGGCCGGGTGGTGGCCTGGCGCCGGGCCGACGGTGAGCGTGCCTGGACCACCGATCGCCTGCTGTATCGCTCCTTGACGGCTCCGCTGGCGCTGGGGCGCTCGGTGGTGATCGGCGACAGCTCAGGACTGGTGCATCTGCTGTCACGCGAGGATGGCACGCCGCTGAACCGGCTGGCAACCGACGGTACGCCGGTGGTGGCAGCACCGGTGCTGGCTGGCGGTACGCTGGTGGTTGTCACGCGCAGTGGCGGCGTGTTCGGCTACGCGCCTGAATAACCCGCCGGGCGGACGCACATGAAACCAGTCCTGGCCCTTGTCGGCCGCCCGAATGTCGGCAAATCGACACTGTTCAACCGTCTCACCAAATCGCGCGATGCCATCGTTGCAGACTTTGCCGGGCTGACCCGCGACCGGCACTACGGCAACGGGCGTCAGGGCAAGCACGAATTCATTGTCATTGACACCGGTGGCTACGAGCCTACTGCTGAAAGCGGCATCTACATGGAAATGGCCAAGCAGACGCGACAGGCCGTTGCAGAAGCCGACGCTGTCATTTTCGTGGTGGACGCCCGTGCCGGCCTGTCAGCGCAGGACCATGACATTGCCAGGTACCTGCGCCGTCTGGGCAAGCCCTGCGTACTGACGGCCAACAAAGCCGAAGGCATGCAGGAGGGTGTTCAGCTCACCGAGTTCTATGAGCTCGGGCTGGGCGAGGTGATACCTGTGTCTGCGGCGCATGGGCAGGGCATCCGCAGTCTGGTGGATCTGGCCCTGGCGCCATTGAACCTGCCTGACCCGCAGGACGAGGCTGAGGCACAGGACGCCGGGGTGATCAAGCTGGCGGTGGCCGGTCGCCCCAATGTGGGCAAATCGACCCTGATCAACACCTGGCTGGGTGAGGAGAGGTTGGTCGCCTTTGACATGCCAGGGACCACGCGTGATGCCATCAGCGTGCCTTTTGAGCGCAACGGACAGAAGTTCGAGCTGATCGACACCGCCGGGTTGCGTCGTAAAGGCAGGGTATTTGAAGCGATTGAAAAGTTCTCTGTCGTCAAGACCCTGCAAGCCATTGAATCAGCCAACGTCGTGCTGCTGTTGCTGGACGCCACGCAGGGCATCACCGACCAGGACGCCCACATCGCTGGTTATGTGCTGGAAAGCGGCAGGGCGGTGGTGCTGGCGGTCAACAAATGGGATGCCGTTGACGACTACCAGCGCGAACTTCTGCAGCGTTCAATCGAAACGCGTCTTGCTTTCCTGAAGTTTGCCGCGTTGCACTTCATCTCGGCCAAAAAGCGCCAAGGCCTGGGACCGCTGTGGACCTCGATCGCCCAGGCCCACAAATCGGCGATGTGCAAGATGTCCACCCCTGTGTTGACTCGATTGCTGCTGGAATCGGTGCAGTTCCAGACGCCCAAACGTTCTGGCATGTTCCGGCCCAAGATGCGTTATGCCCACCAGGGGGGCATGAATCCGCCGGTGATCATCATCCACGGCAACTCGCTGGAACATGTCACGGATGCTTACAAGCGCTACCTGGAGGGGCGGTTCCGCAAGGAATTCAATCTGATCGGTACGCCACTGCGCATCGAAATGAAGACTTCGCACAATCCTTACGCAGAGCGGGACGAAAGCTGACATGCCCGAAAAACCCTGCGACTATCGGATTCGGACTACTTGATTACCCCTAGGGCTGTGGTAAGGTGTGTTTTCCAACAACACTTCCGAACACGGAGAATATCGTGAGCAATAAAGGGCAGCTACTACAAGACCCCTTCCTCAATACCCTGCGCCGCGAGCACGTGCCTGTGTCGATTTACCTCGTCAACGGGATCAAGCTCCAGGGCCAGATTGAGTCCTTCGACCAGTACGTCGTTCTGCTGCGCAATACCGTCACCCAGATGGTTTACAAGCATGCCATTTCGACCATCGTGCCAGGCCGCGCCGTGAATTTCACGGCCGCCGAAGGCACAGACGCGCCCGCTCCCTGAGCGTTTCATCGGGCGGACTGACCCAAGACGCGCTGTATTTCCCGCATCTGCCGCCGATTTGAGTTCGTCCGTCCCGTCCGATCCTTCCCGCATACCCGCCATCCTGGTGGGCGTCGATTTGGGTGTACCCCATTTTGACGCCGGCCTGGAAGAGCTCGGCCTGCTGGCGCAAACGGCAGGCCTTGAACCCGTGGCACGCATTGCCTGCAAGCGCAAAGCGCCGGATGCTGCGCTCTTTGTGGGCAGCGGCAAGGCAGATGAAATCCGCATGTTGGCCGGCGCCACCGGCGCCCTTGAAATCCTGTTCGATCAGGCGCTGAGCCCTGCACAGCAACGCAACCTGGAGCGCCACATCGGATTGCCGGTCAACGACCGTACGCTGCTGATCCTGGAAATCTTTGCCCAGCGCGCCCGCAGTCACGAAGGCAAGTTGCAGGTGGAACTGGCCAGGCTGCAATACCTGAGCACTCGGCTGGTACGCCGTTGGTCCCACCTGGAGCGCCAGACCGGCGGTGCCGGTGTGCGCGGCGGCCCGGGCGAAAAGCAGATCGAACTGGATCGCCGGATGATTGCCGAGGCCATCAAGCGCATCAAGGAACGCCTTCACAAGGTCAAGCGTCAGCGTCAGACCCAGCGCCGGCAGCGCGAGCGGCGCGACGCCTTCACCATTTCGCTGGTCGGTTATACGAATGCCGGCAAATCAACCCTGTTCAATGCGCTGGTCAAGGCGAGGGCCTATGCGGCCGACCAGCTGTTTGCGACACTGGATACCACCACCCGACAGCTGTACCTGGGGCCCTCCGAGTCAGATCCGCAGGGGCCCGGCCGCACGGTGTCCCTGTCGGATACGGTCGGATTCATCCGCGACCTGCCGCATGGCCTGATTGACGCTTTTCAGGCGACGCTGCAGGAGGCAGTGGACGCCGATTTGCTGTTGCACGTGGTGGATGCGGCCAATCCGAATTTTCCCGAACAGATCGGGCAGGTTCAGCAGGTGCTCGCCGAAATCGGCGCAAATTCGATCCCGCAAATACTGGTGTTCAACAAGATCGACGCCCTTGAAATCGGGCAGCAGCCCCAGCAACTAAAGGACATGTACGAACTTGACGGCCTTGCGGTCACCCGCCTTTTTGTGAGCGCCCGCAGCGGCGCTGGCCTGGCGGCCTTGCGCGAGCAGCTCCTGCGGGAGGTGACCCGGGCCGCCGGGCCGGACGCCATACCCCCGCACGACGGTGCCCCATTGCATGAGACCCTTGCCTGATTGGGCACAATCCGGGTACGACAAGAAAAGAGACCGCACCGAATGAATCTTCATCCAAGCCGCCTGTCCTGGGCAGGGGTCAAGGGCCGCGTCAGGGGCATGTTCAATCTCAACGATCCCCGCTGGGGACGTGGCGACGACAAGCCTGCGGACGAAAGCCGTCCTGAAAACACCCGTCCTGACAACCAGCCGCCTTCAAACAACGGCAATCAGGGGCCGCGCGGCCAGGGGCCGAACCAGGGGCCACCCGATCTGGACGAACTCTGGCGTGATTTCAACCGCAAGCTGGGCGGTTTGTTCGGCGGCTCGCGCAACGGCCGCGGCCCCGAGTCAGGCGGCGGTGGGGGCATGGGTGGGGGCGGGGGCTTTCAGCCTGACATGAAAAGTGCAGGGATCGGCGCCGGTCTGATTGCCGGCGTCATCGCACTGATCTGGCTTGGCACAGGTTTTTTCATCGTGCAGGAAGGCCAGCAGGCCGTGATCACCCAGTTCGGCCGTTACAAGGCCACCGTGGGTGCTGGCTTCAACTGGCGCCTGCCTTATCCCATCCAGCGTCATGAACTGGTATTTGTGACCCAGATCCGGTCGCTGGATGTGGGGCGGGACACCGTCATCAAGACCACCGGTTTGCGTGAATCGGCCATGCTGACCGAAGACGAAAACATCGTCGAAATCAAGTTCGCCGTGCAATACCGCCTGAGCGACGCGCGAGCCTTTCTGTTCGAAAGCAAGAACCCGTCCGAAGCCGTCGTGCAGGCCGCGGAGACGGCCGTGCGTGAAGTGGTGGGCAAGATGCGCATGGACAGCGCGCTGGCCGAGGAGCGCGACCAGATCGGTCCGCGCGTTCGCGCGCTCATGCAGACCATCCTGGACCGCTACAAGGTTGGCATTGAGGTGGTGGGCATCAATCTGCAGCAAGGCGGCGTACGTCCGCCCGAGCAGGTTCAGGCTGCCTTTGACGATGTACTGAAAGCAGGCCAGGAGCGCGAACGCGCCAAGAATGAAGCCCAGGCCTATGCCAATGACGTGATTCCCCGGGCCGTAGGCTCGGCGGCACGCCTGAAGGAAGAAGCCGAGGCTTACAAGTCCCGCATCGTGGCGCAAGCCCAAGGTGATGCCCAGCGCTTCCGTTCGGTTCTGGCCGAGTACCAGAAGGCGCCTCAGGTCACCCGCGACCGCATGTACCTGGACGCCATGCAGCAGATCTACGGCAACGTGACCAAGGTGCTGGTGGAATCTCGGCAGGGATCCAACCTGCTGTACCTGCCGCTGGACAAGATCATGCAGCAGACCGCCCAGGGTGGTGCTGCCGCTGCGCCCGAAACCCCGGCAACCGCCGCCGCCGTACCGCCTGCCGTCCCCGGCGCTGCGGGGGGCATGGCGGCTGATTCGCGCAGTCGCGACACTTCGCGCACGCGTGACCGCGAAACGCGTTGAACGGGAACAACACCATGAACAGAATCGGTTTCATCGCTTCTTCGCTGCTGGTGGCCCTGGCGCTGCTCAGCTCCATGCTCTTTGTTGTGGACCAGCGCCAGTTTGGCGTGGTCTATGCACTGGGACAGATCAAGGAAGTCATCACTGAGCCCGGGTTGAACTTCAAGCTGCCGCCACCGTTCCAGAACGTGTCGTACATCGACAAGCGCCTGCTCACGCTGGACAGTGTGGACACGGAGCCCATGCTCACCGCGGAAAAACAGCGTGTGGTGATCGACTGGTATGTGCGCTGGCGCATCACCGATCCGCAGGAGTACATCCGCAATGTGGGTCTTGACGAAAGCGCAGGGGCCAACCAGCTCAACCGCGTGGTGCGCAACGCCTTGCAGGAAGAAATCAACAAGCGCACTGTCAAGGACCTGCTGTCGCTCAAGCGCGAGCAGATCATGAACGATGTCAAGCGCGAGGTGCTGGAGCAGGTCAAGGGCGCCAAGCCCTGGGGTGTGGACGTGGTGGATGTACGCATCACCCGGGCGGACTATGTTGACGCCATCACCGAGTCCGTTTACCGCCGCATGGAAGCCGAACGCAAGCGCGTGGCCAACGA
>CAZUJD010000138.1:0-8312 GCA_964620025.1 uncultured Ramlibacter sp.
GAGACCATCAAGCACATGGTGGCCGCCGGCATGGGTGTGACCCTGGTGCCGCGCCTGTCCGTTCCCAAGGAGGCGCTGGCAGCGCGCAAGCGCAAGAAGGACGAGGACGCTTTCGTCAAATACCTGCCGTTCGAGGGCGAACCCCCCATGCGCCGGGTGGTGCTGGCCTGGCGGCGCAGCTTCACGCGGTATGAGGCGATTGCGGCATTGCGCAATGCCATCTATGCCTGCGAGCTGCCCGGCGTGAAGCGCCTGTCCTGAAACGATTGAATGTTGGAGTGGATCTGATGAAGACAGCGCAAGCCGGCATCCTGCAGCCGGTTCCTGGCCAGGGCAGATACCTGTTCTTTTCACTGGTGCAACCGGCAGCGGTGGCGCCGGCGCTGCAGCGGCTGGCTGCCCTGGCAGACGGCCAGGCGGTGGTGGTGGGGCTGGGTCTGTCCACAGTGGCTGCCGCAGGTGGGGTTGTGACCGGCCTGCGCGACATGCCTGACCTGTCCGGCCAGCAGGTGAATGTGCCCAGCACCCCCGTCGCACTGTGGTGCTGGGTGCGCGGTGACGACCGGGGTGATCTGGTCCACCTGAGCCGCAAGCTGGACCATGCGCTGGCGCCCGCGTTTCATCTGGACCGTGCGCTGGAGGCCTTTCGCCACGGCCGGGGTCCCAATGGACACGGCCGCGACCTGACGGGCTACGAGGATGGCACGGAGAACCCGGATGGTGAAGCAGCGCAGGCCGCAGGCCTGACGGCCGACGGCGCCAGCTTTGTGGCTGTGCAGCAGTGGGTGCACGACCTGGATGCGTTTGACGCCATGTCCACGCAGGAGCAGGACCACACGGTGGGTCGTCGCCGCAGTGACAACGAGGAACTGGACGACGCACCCGAATCCGCCCATGTCAAACGCACCGCCCAGGAGAGCTTCGAGCCCGAGGCTTTCGTGGTGCGCCGCTCCATGCCCTGGGCGATGAACAGCAAGTCGGGGCTGATGTTCGTGGCCTTCGGTCATTCGTTTGATGCATTCGAGGCGCAAATGCGCCGCATGGCCGGACACGACGATGGCATTGTGGATGCGATCTTTCGCATATCGCATCCAGTCAACGGTGCGTACCTGTGGTGCCCGCCGGTGGCACACGGCCGTCTGGACCTGCGCCAGATCGGGCTGTGATGGCCCCGGCAAGCCGTTGGGGCCTCTGGCTGGACCTCATTCGCTGGAACCGGCCTGCTGGCTGGCTGCTGCTGTTGTGGCCCAGCCTGAGCGCCCTGTGGATCGCGTCGCACGGCTGGCCGGGCTGGCACCTGCTGGTGGTCTTTGTGCTGGGCACCATTCTCATGCGCAGCGCCGGTTGCTGCGTGAACGATGTCGCCGACCGGGACTTTGACCGGCATGTCAAGCGCACCGCGCAGCGGCCTGTGACGGCCGGCAAGGTGTCGGTGAAGGAGGCGCTGGCGCTGGGGGCGGTGCTGGCGCTGCTGGCGTTCGGCCTGGTGCTGACCACCAACACGGCCACGATCGCGTGGTCATTTGCCGCGCTGGCGGTCGCCATGGTGTATCCCTATGCCAAGCGGTTCGTCTCCATGCCGCAGGCGGTGCTGGGTGTGGCATTCAGCTTTGGCATTCCCATGGCCTTCGCCGCGGTGCAGTCGCGCGTGCCCTTGCTGGCCTGGTGGCTGCTGGCCGGCAACCTGTTCTGGGTGCTGGCCTATGACACCGAATACGCCATGGTGGATCGTGACGACGACCTGAAGATCGGCATGAAAACGTCGGCGATCACGCTGGGCACCCGGGACGTGCCTGCCATCATGGCCTTTTACGCCCTGTACCTGGGTATCTGGGCCTGGGCATACCAGGCGGCGGCGCCCGGTCCGGCGTTCTACCTGGGGCTGGCCGCCGCCGCTGCGCAGGCTGCATGGCACTGGACGTTGATCCGCAACCGCACGCGGGACGGATGTTTCAGGGCATTCCGGCTCAACCACTGGGTGGGGTTCAGCGTATTTGCCGGCATCGCGCTGGATGCCTGGCTGAAACAGGCATGAAAAAGCCGCCCGGGGGCGGCTTGATGCGTCAGTGGCCTGCGCGGCCTCAGGCGGCTTTCTTGGCCTTTTTGGCCTTCTTGGGCGCTTTCTTGGCGGGCTTGGCCTTGGCCGGCTTGGCGTCAGCGGCCTGCGGTGCCGCGGCGGGAGCGGCATTGGTCTGGGCCGAAGCGGCCGTGGGGGCCATCAGCAGCGGGCTGGCCAGCAGGGCGGCGCTCACAAGCGCGGTCATCAGTTTTTTCATGGTGTCATGACTCCTAGCGGTGGTTGGAACAGGCGCCGACGGCAACCTGCGCTGCTTAACGCCGCCACAGGGCAAGGCGTTGACCGCACCCATGAAAGTCAGGCCGTGGTCAGGCGCCGAACTCGTCGCCCAGCTCGCGGGCCCGCTGGCGAGCCGCGTGCAACGCCTTGACGAACAGCGCGTTCACGCCGTCGTGCTGCATGGATGTGATGGCCGCGTAGGTAGTGCCGCCCTTGGACGTGACACGCTGGCGCAGGACTTCGGGCGCTTCATCCGACGCTCGGGCCAGCTCCGAGGCGCCCACAAAGGTGCCTACCGACAACTGGTGCGCCTGCTGGCGGGACAGGCCCATTTCCATGCCCGCGGCCGTCATGGCCTCCAGGAAGAAGAACACATAGGCCGGGCCCGAACCCGACAGCGCGGTCACCGCATCAAGCTGTTCCTCGGCGTCAACCCAGAGCGAATCGCCCGTGGTGGCGATCACGCGTTCCACCATGGCCTTGTCGCCGGCTGACACCGCCTGCCGGGGGTACAGCGCGGTCATGCCCTTGCCCACCAGTGCCGGGGTATTGGGCATGGACCGCACAATGCGCTCGCTGCCCAGCCACTGGGCAATGCTGTCGCTGCGGATGCCCGCAGCCACGCTCAGGTGCAGCGCGTTGCCCGCGTGCGCGCGCACCGGGGCGGCAGCGTCCTTGAACGTCTGGGGCTTCACCGCCCAGACAATCAGGCCGCAGCGTGCGAGTGCCACTCCGGCCTGGGGTTGCGCGCTGATGCCGAATTGCGCCTTCAGCCGCACACGTGCCTCCTCCCAGGGCTCGACCACCTCGATCTGGCCGGGAGGCAGCCCCTGGCGGATCAGCCCGCCAATGATGGCGCTGGCCATGTTGCCGCCGCCGATGAATGCAATGGCGTTGTTGTCTGTAGTGCTCATGGGTTTTCCGTGTATTCAAATGCCGCGAACTGCGTCACCTGTGCGGGGTTGAAATTGTCGTCACTCACGCACACCAGGGTACGGTTGCCGCTGGCCAGGGTCGGACCCCAGCAAAATCCTTCGGTATTGTCCAGGCGTGACAGGCCCAGCTGCGCGAAGTCTGCCACCAGCCGTTTGGGCATGGCACGGAATGCGCCCGGCTGCAGGCGGTCGGCGTCCAGCGTGTTGCTGCCGTCGCGTGTGTCCACTTCGTACAGCCGCAGGGAATTGCCGACGCCGGTCATGTAGGCACGCTCCATGACCAGCATGCGGTGGGCATCGATCATCAGTACTTCGCTCACGCCGTTGTCGGCAAACGTGCCGGGCACCAGCGGCGCGCGGGGAATGGCGTCGGGCAAATAGGCACGCTGCTGCAATGCGCGGCCACTGGCCACATCCAGCTGCGTGAAGCGGCAGGGCCCCCCAGGCTGTCCCACAGCGGGGACGGGTCCGTCCTGCTGCAGTGCTGCCTCCATGGCGGCCCACACCGAGCGACCATCTGGCGTGAGCGCCAGGCCCTCCAGCGTCATGTTGTCCCGCGGGCCTGAGCTGGCCCCCACGCGCATGTGCAGATGGTCGGGAAGGCTGAGCTCCCGCAAGTGCCGGCCGTCTGCCGTAACCTCGCGCACAAACGGGTCCAGCCCCAATCTGGCGTCGCCCTCACTGGTCCACAGCAGTGTGCCGCTTCCCGGCAGCCAGCGCAGTGCTTCGGGGTCGACGACGTGGCCGCCCTGACGCCGGCTGGGATAAGGCAGGCCGCCGGGCTGGCGCAGCGTGATGGCATCCAGCAGCTCAGGAGTCCCCAGCCGCTGGCCGTCCAATGGCAGGCGCAATGTGTAGAAGCGGGCGGGCGCGAAGTCGGACCGGTCATCGCTCAGGGCGTACCACAGGCCCGTGGCAGGGTTGTAGTCCAGCCCTGACAGGCCGCCGACGGTGGTGCCCTTGAACGACAGCCGGTGTGCCAGGGTGGCCTCGCCGATCAGCCGCAGGCGGCCAGGCCGCGTGGGTGCTGGCAAGGGTGTGCAGGCTGCCAGCGCGGCAGCGGCGCTGCCGGCCAGCAGCTGGCGGCGCGTGAGGCAGGAGGTATTCATGGTGGTTTCCAGTCTATTGCGTGAAACAGGCATGCGGTACGCTCATCGCCCATGAAATATGTTCTTGCACTGGACCAGGGCACGACCAGTTCGCGCGCCATTGTGTTCGACCGGGCCGGACATGTCGTGACGGCAGCGCAGCAGGAGTTTCGCCAGATTTTCCCGCAGCCCGGCTGGGTCGAGCATGACGCAAATGAAATCTGGGCGTCGCAACGCGTGGTCGCGCTGCAGGCCCTTAAAAAAATGGGGGGTGCTGCCGTTGCCGGCGATCTGGCCGTGGGCATCACCAACCAGCGCGAAACCACGGTGCTCTGGGACCGCGCGACAGGTGAGCCCGTGGCCAACGCCATCGTCTGGCAGGACCGCCGGACAGCGGCCCGGTGCGACGAACTGCGCCGGCATGGCCACGCCGGATGGATCCAGAAAAAAACCGGCCTGGTGGTTGATGCCTATTTCTCCGCCACCAAGCTGCAGTGGCTGCTGGACAACGTTGCCGGTGCCCGGTCGCGTGCCGAGTGTGGCGAACTGGCCTTCGGCACCATCGACAGCTGGCTGATCTGGAACCTGACCGGCGGCAAGGTGCATGCCACCGATGCCAGCAATGCATCGCGTACCCTGCTGTTCAATGTGCACACCCTGCAGTGGGACGACGAACTGCTGCGGCTGTTCAACATTCCCCGCAGCGTGCTGCCGCAGGTCGTGCCGTCCAGTGGCGTGCTGGGGGAAACAGAGGCATCCGTTCTTGGTGCGCCGATGCCGATCGCCGGTGTGGCCGGCGACCAGCAGGCCGCCACCTTCGGGCAGGCCTGCTTTGCACCCGGCATGGCCAAGAACACCTACGGCACCGGCTGCTTCATGCTCATGAACACCGGCACGGCGGCAGTGCCCAGCCACAACAAGCTGCTGACCACGGTCGGCTGGCAGGGCCCGCCGGGACCCGGGCGCACGGCTTACTGTCTGGAGGGCGGCGTCTTCATGGCCGGTGCCACCATCCAGTGGCTGCGCGACGGGCTGCAGATGATCCAGTCCGCGCCCGAAGTGGAGGCGCTGGCCGGCCTGGTGCCGGATACAGGCGACGTGTACCTGGTGCCGGCGTTTGCCGGTCTGGGTGCGCCCGACTGGGACGGGTATGCGCGCGGAACCTTGCTTGGCATGACGCGCGGCACCACCCGCGCGCACATTGCGCGGGCTGCACTGGAGGCCATCGCCCTGCAGGTGGCCGACGTGTTTGACGCCATGGCCCGTGACAGCGGCATTGCGTTGCAGGAACTGCGCGTGGACGGCGGTGCCTGCGGCAACAACCTGTTGATGCAGATGCAGGCGGACTTCCTGGGCGTGCCGGTGGTACGCCCGCGAGTGACGGAAACCACCGCCCTGGGCGCCGCTTATCTGGCGGGGCTGGCCACGGGCCTGTGGCGCGATGCCGCCGAAATTGCGGCCCAATGGCAGGCGGATCGCCGTTTTGAACCGCAACTGGCGCCGCAGCTGCGCCAGGCCAAGCTCAAGCGCTGGCGCAAGGCGGTTGAGCGCTCTAGGGCATGGGCCGACAATTGAGCCTATGACCCCGGATTCCCCCCTGCCTACGCGGCGCCAAGAACTCATTTCCCGACTTTCCGAACCCCGTCTGTGGGATCTGGCCATCATTGGTGGCGGTGCCACCGGACTCGGGGTGGCGCTGGATGCCGCGGCCCGCGGATTCAGCGTCGTGCTGGTCGAGTCACACGACTTTGCCAAGGGCACCTCTTCTCGTGCTACCAAGCTTGTACACGGGGGCGTTCGCTATCTGGCGCAAGGCAACATCGCATTGGTGCGAGAAGCCCTGCACGAACGCACCACGCTGCTGCGCAACGCACCTCACCTGGCGCAACCGCTGCCTTTCGTCATGCCGTCCTACAAGCTGTGGGAAACCCCGTTTTACGGCGTGGGGCTCAAGATGTACGACGCGCTGGCAGGCAAGGCCGGCCTGGGAGCCACCGAATTCCTGGGTCGTGAACAGACCCTGCGGCTGCTGCCCACGGCGCGGCCTGACGGACTGAAGGGCGGCGTCAAATACTGGGACGGGCAGTTTGACGATGCGCGACTGGCCCTGGCGCTGGCGCGCACGGCCGCGACGCGCGGCGCCCTACTGGTGAATTACTGCGCCGCCACCGGCTTGCTGCACGATGGCGGCAAGGTGGTCGGGCTGACGTGCGAGGACCGCGAAACCGGTCAGTCCCTGCGGCTGCAGGCCCGCTGCGTGGTCAACGCCGCCGGCGTGTGGGTCGATGAATTCCGCCAGAAGGTCGGCGAGGCCCTGGGCCGCCCCGCCAAACCCATGGTCGCGCCCAGCCAGGGCGTGCACCTGGTGGTGGACCGTGAATTCCTCCCCGGCGACCATGCGCTCATGGTGCCCAAGACGGCCGATGGTCGGGTCCTGTTCGGCGTCCCCTGGCTTGGCAAGGTGATCCTGGGTACCACGGATACACCCCGTGGTGACCTGGCCCGGGAGCCGGACGCCTTCGCGGAGGAAGTGCAATTCATATTGGGTGAGTCGGCGCGCTATTTGAAGCGAGTGCCCACTCGCGCTGATGTCAAGAGCATCTGGGTGGGCCTGCGCCCCCTGGTCAAGCCGCCAGACGATGACGGTGCCAACACCAAGGGGTTGAGCCGGGAGCACACCGTGCTGGCGAGCCGCAGTGGCCTGGTCACCGTCACCGGTGGCAAATGGACCACGTACCGGGCGATGGCCGAAGATGTCCTTGAGAAGTGCTTTGAACAATCACTGTTACAGAGGACTGAGGCCGGAGTGACCGCCAACTTGCAACTGGTTGGTGCCGCCGGTGTGCCGGCTTCTCGGCCACGCATGTGCGATGCCCCGGGGGGCCATTCGTATGGCGGGGAGCAAGCTGCAGTCGAGTCTCTTCAGGGTGCGGATCGCCTGCTGGGCGGCGGATTGACCGAGGCCATGGTCCGGTTTGCGGCGCGTCATGAATATGCGCGCACCGTGGAAGATGTGCTGGCGCGCCGCAGCCGGCTGCTGTTCCTGGATGCCAGGCTGGCGGCGGGTCTGGCCGCCCAGGTGGGAAGCATCCTGGCCGAAGAGACCGGCCGCGATGCGGATACGGCATCTTTTGATCGTCTGGCGCAGCGGTACCTGAACCTGCCCGAATAGGGGGGCGTTGACACGCCACTTTGGGTTTGCCATAATCGAGGGCTGCGCTTTGAAAGCGTGGTGGGGATTTTATGAAAATCTCCAGTTCTGCCCAGCGAAAGCGCCGTGAGTGGTTCATGGCGTGGCCGACGGGCCCAAGACTGACCGGTGGTCATTGAAGTGCTGTCAGGCACCGCAAAGACCCTTGGTACAAGTTGGGAATATTTGAAATGATCCAAACTGAATCCCGGCTCGAAGTCGCCGACAACACCGGTGCAAAGTCCGTTCTTTGCATCAAGGTGCTCGGCGGTTCCAAGCGTCGCTACGCAAGCGTTGGCGACATCATCAAGGTGAGCATCAAGGAAGCTGCTCCGCGCGGTCGCGTCAAAAAAGGCGAGGTGTACAGCGCTGTGGTGGTCCGTACCGCCAAGGGCATCCGCCGTGGCGATGGCTCCCTGGTCAAGTTCGACGGCAATGCCGCCGTTTTGCTCAATGCCAAGCTGGAGCCTATCGGCACCCGCATCTTCGGCCCGGTCACGCGCGAGCTGCGTACCGAGAAGTTCATGAAGATCGTGTCCCTGGCACCTGAAGTTCTGTAAGGACGCGTCTCATGAACAAAATTCGCAAAGGCGACGAAGTCATCGTGCTCGCGGGCCGTGACAAGGGCAAGCGTGGCACCGTCACGCTGCGCAAGGATGACTCCCATCTGGTGGTCGAGGGCATCAACCTCGTGAAAAAGCACACCAAGCCCAATCCCCTCAAGGGCACCACGGGCGGTATCGTTGAAAAGGCCATGCCGATTCACCAGTCCAACGTGGCGATCTTCAACGCCGCAACGGGCA
>CAZUJD010000139.1:0-8250 GCA_964620025.1 uncultured Ramlibacter sp.
TTGGCGGTGTACCTGGGGTGTCCTCTGTGCCGTCACCGGGGGGGGGCGGCGGTGCTGATCCGCGTGCCGGCCTGGCGGCCCTGGCCGGCGGGTGCGCCGTGGCCGTCAACGGGCAGGGCGCCCGCCAGTGACACTTCAGCGTTCAGGTAGGTGCGGGCAATGCCCGCGATGCGGTGGTGGTCGCGCAGGTAGCCGCTGGACGCCGGTTGGTCGGCGTCGCAGCCCACCAGCGCAAAGCGCTGGTAGCCAAAGCCTTCGGCCAGCAGCTTGAGTGTGGAATAGGTGCGCATGAGGCCCTGCTCGCCGCGCTGCAGCGGCAGCACCGGCACGGCGCAGCCCGGGTCGGCCATGCAGGCCAGTTCGTCGGCGGGCATGGCCAGGATGGCCATGTCAAAGCCGTGCGTGAGCTGGGCCAGGGCGCCGAACAGCTGGCGCGCCGGCGCGCCCGAGGCGACAAAGGCCTCGATGCCCTGCTCGGCGCGCAGCACGTGCACGCCGTCGGGCGTCACACCCGCCACCGCGTCAAAGCTGGCGGCGCCGTGCAGGTAGTCCAGCAGGTCGAATGGCAGGTGCAGGCCGAAGGCCTGTGACAGGCCGGTGTCGCAACCGGCGTCAATCACCACCGGGCGCGAGCCCAGGGCGCGCAGCGCATGGGCCAGCCGGGCGATCCACTGCGCGGGCATGCCCAGCGACAGCGGAAAGGCCATCAGCCCCAGCTCTGGTGTTGCCACCATGCGGCGCAGGCCCGCGGCCTGGTCGTGGCCTTGTTCAAACATGGGCGGCTCCACGGCCGGGGGCGGTGCCCGGGGCGGTCAGCAGCAGGCCCAGCTCGGTGTCGTCGGGCGCAAATACGGTGGAGGCCGGTTTCATCAGTGCCTTTTGCACCAGCAGCTGGGCGCGCGCGGCGTGCCAGTCTTCGGGCACGCGCTGGCCGTTGGCAAAGCCTTCCACCACCAGCTGGTGGCGCACGGCCACGTCGATCACGGCGCCCGATTTCACGGCTTCGTCCAGTTTGGTGAACACGCAGCGCGTGCCGGCCTTGGCGCCGTAGGCATGCACCACTTCTTCCAGTGTTTCAGCCTGGGCGCTGGCGTTCAGCGCCAGCAGGCGCTGCACGCGCTGGGTGGGCAGCGAGGCCAGCAGGTCGGCCACGCGGCGGTCGCGCTGGCCCACGCCCACGGTGTCGATCAGCACCAGCTTCTTGCGGTCAAACAGGTTGAGCAGGTCGGTCAGTGACGCGCTGTCGCGGGCCGTGTGCACGGGAATGTTCAGGATGCGGCCGAACGCGCGCAGCTGGTCCGATGCGCCCATGCGGTAGGTGTCCACGGTGATCAGGCCCACGCTGCCCGCGCCGTGCTTGAGCGCAAAGTGCGCGGCCAGCTTGGCGGTGGTGGTGGTTTTGCCCACGCCGGTGGGGCCGACCACGGCGAACACGCCGCCGTTTTCCTGGATGCTGGTGTCTTCACCGGCGCAGCGCAGGTTGCGCGACAGCACGTTCAGCAGCCAGTGTTCTGCGGCTGCGTCGTCGCGGCCTTCAGGCAGGCGGTGCACCAGCTGGCGTGCCAGCTGCGGCGAAAAGCCGTTGCCGATCATCAAGCGCAGCGCCTGGGTCTGGGCAGGGCTCCTGCGCACGGTGTCAAACCAGGCCATGCCTGCCAGCTGCGAGGCGATCATGCCGCGCATGGATTTCAGCTCTTCCATCACTTCGTCGCCGCGGCTGGATTCCTGTACCGCGGCGAAGGCCCGTGCGCCGGGCGCAAACGGGGCGGCAGCGGGCGCGGCGGCCGGCTCGGCCGGCGGCACCACGGCCGGGGCGTTGCGGGCCTGGGCGCGCAGCTCTTCGTCCAGTGCCTGGGCGGCAAAGCGCGCGGGCTCGCGCGGCGGCTCGGCCAGGCGGTTGCGTTCGCGCACGTACTGCTGGAACGACAGCGTGCTCATGGGTTCCACGTGGGCGTTCTTGCCGCGCGCGGGAGCCGCCTTGGCCGCGGGTTGGGCGGGTGCGCCCAGGGCGGGCACGTCGGTGCCGGCCATGGCCACGATCTCCACACCGCCTTCAATGGCCCGGTTGGACAGCACGACGGCCTGGTCGCCCCAGACGCCGCGCGCCTGTGCAATGGCCTCGCGGGCGTTTTTGCCGACAAATCGCCTGACGTTCATGACGTAACTCCAATGACGCGGTTGATGTGGATGGAATGGGTTCTCGGAATTTCAGAGTGCGCCAGCACCCGCAGGCGCGGTGACTTGCGCTTGAGCAGGCGCGACAGCGGCGCGCGGATGCGGTCGGGCACCAGCAGGCAGGCGGGCAGGCCGGCTTCTTCCTGCTGGCGGGCGGCCTCGGCCGCCTGGGTGGACAGCAGGTCGCCCATGCCCGGGTCCAGCGGCGCGGGCGAATCGGGGGCCAGGGCCTGTACCAGCACCTGCTCCAGACCGGGCTCCACGGCCATCACGCCCAGCTCGCGCACCGGGCCGTACAGGTCCTGCACGATGGCGGCGGACAGGCCAATGCGCAGCTCGCGTGTGAGTTCGCCCGCATCCTGCGTGGCGGCCGCGTGCTCGGCCAGCAGTTCCAGGATGCCGCGCAGGTCGCGGATGTGGACCGATTCGTCCAGCAGGTTGCGCAGCACCTTCTGCAGCAGCTGCAGCGGGATCAGCTTCGGAACGGTGTCCTCCACCAGCGCCGGGGCGTATTTGCGGGTGTGGTCCAGCAGGTCCTGCACTTCCACGCGGCCCAGCAGCGCGGCGGCGTTGCTTTGCATCACATGGTTCAGGTGGGTGGCGATCACGGTGGCGGCGTCCACCACGGTGTAGCCGGCGGCCTGGGCGGTTTCACGCGTGCGGGCGTCCACCCAGGTGGCGTTCAGGCCGAAGGCCGGGTCCACGGTGGCCGTGCCCTGCAGCGGCACCTTGATGTGGCCGGGGTTGATGGCCAGGTACATGCCGGCAAAGGCCTGGCCTTCGCCCGCCACCACACCCTTGAGCAGGATGCGGTAGCCCGAGGGGTGCAGCTCCAGGTTGTCACGGATGTGCACGGCCGGGGGCAGGAAGCCCACGTCGCCGGCAAACTTCTTGCGCACGCCCTTGATGCGGCTGAGCAGGTCGCCGCCGCTGTTCTTGTCCACCAGCGTGATCAGGCGGTAGCCCACTTCCAGGCCCAGCAGGTCCACCGGTGCCACGTCGTCCCAGCTGGCTTCGGCGCCGGGCACGGGCACGCGTGGTGCAGGCTCTTCGGGCGGCGGCGCGGGCCGCTGCGCAATGCGCGTGAGCGCCCAGGCGCCCCAGCCGCAGGCGCCGGCCAATACCAGGAAGGGCAGGTGCGGCATGCCGGGGATCAGCCCCAGCAGGCCCAGCACGCAGCCGGTCAGGCCGAGCGCGCGCGGAATGGAAAACAGCTGGCCGGCGATCTGGTTGCCGATGTCGTCTTCGCCCACGCGCGACACCACCAGGCCGGCGGCCACGGAAATGACCAGCGCGGGCACCTGGGCCACCAGGCCGTCACCGATGGCCAGCAGAACGTAGTTGTTCAGTGCGGTTTCGAACGGCAGGTTGTGCTGCAGCATGCCGATGATCAGGCCGCCCACCATGTTGATGCCCAGGATCATGATGCCGGCGATGGCGTCACCGCGCACGAACTTGCTGGCGCCGTCCATGGAGCCGTAGAACTCGGCTTCCTGCGTGACTTCGTTGCGGCGCTTGCGGGCTTCCTTCTCGTCGATGCTGCCCGAAGCCAGATCGGCGTCGATGGCCATCTGCTTGCCGGGCATGGCGTCCAGCGCGAAGCGCGCCGACACTTCGGCAATGCGGCCCGCGCCCTTGGTCACCACCACGAAGTTGATGATGGTCAGGATGGCGAACACCACCAGGCCGACAGCCAGGCTGCCGCCAATCAGGAAATGGGCGAACGATTCAATCACCTGGCCGGCGGCGCCGGTGCCGGTGTGGCCATACAGCAGCACAGCCCGGGTGGACGCCACGTTCAGCGCCAGGCGCAGCAGCGTGGTGACCAGCAGCACGCTCGGAAAGCTCGCAAAGTCCAGCGTGCGCTTGGTGTAGGCGGCCACCATCAGCACCACCAGCGAGGTAGCGATGTTGAAGGTGAACAGCAGATCCAGCACGATGGCCGGCAGCGGCACCAGCATCATCGCCAGGATCATCACGATCAGCAGCGGCGCGGCAATCGCGCGCACATTGGGCAGCGGGCCGAGCAGGCGGGTCAGCGCGTTCGGCGCGGCGGGCGCGCCGCCGGCCGGTGTGCTGCGGCTGGGAACGACCAGGCTCATCGCGCGGCCTCCAGCGGATCCATGCCCGGCGGCAGTTCAATGGTCGGCTCGGGCGGCGGCAACACTGCGCCGCGCAGGCGGAACACCCATGCCAGCACCTGGGCCACGGCGGTGTACAGCGCCACCGGCACTTCGGCGTCCAGGTCGCCATGCTTGTACAGCGCACGCGCCAGCGGCGGTGCCTCCAGCACGGGCACGCGGGCGGCCGCGGCCACTTCGCGGATCTTGAAAGCCAGGTGGTCTGCGCCCATGGCCACAATGCGCGGCGCATTCATGCTGGCTTCGTCATAGTGCAGGGCCACGGCATAGTGCGTGGGGTTGGTGACGATCACGCTGGCCGTGGGCACGGCAGCCAGCATGCGACCGCGCGACATTTCACGTGCACGGCGGCGGCGCTCGCCCTTCACGTGCGGGTCGCCTTCGGATTCCTTGTTTTCCTTCTTGACCTCTTCCAGCGTCATGCGCAGGTCAGCGCGGTGCTTGAAGATCTGCAGCGGCACGTCAATCCCGGCGGCCACCAGGCACACCAGGGCCAGCAGCGACAGGCCGCCGGCCAGCCAGCCAAAGCCGGTGGACAGCGCCATGCCCAGCGGCATGCGCGACAGGGCATCAATCTCGTCGGAATGCTGCATCACATACCAGGCGGCGCAGCCCAGCAGGGCGGCGGCCAGCAGCGCCAGGCGCAACTGGGTCAGCACCGACTGCCAGTCCACCAGGCGGCCCATGCCGGCCAGCGGGTTCACGCGGTCGAATTTGGGCTCCAGGGCCTTCAGGGTCAGGTTCCAGCCGCTGACGGCCAGGGTGGTGGACGCCAGCAGGATGGCCATGGCCGCCAGCAGCGGCACCACGGTCGTCAGGGCGGCGGTGCCCATGCGGGCCAGTTGCGGCACCATGCGCTCGGGCACAAAGGCGTCGTCGCGGGTGAAATGAAGGCCTGTGCCCACCAGCTCCAGCGACTCGCCGCCCACCCAGGGGCCCAGGAACGAGAGCAGCGCCAGCAGCGCACTGATGGCCGCCAGGTGCACCAGATCGCGGGAACGCGCAATCTGGCCTTCCTCGCGCGCCTGCTTCAGGCGCTGCTCGGTGGCCGGCAACTGGCGGTCTTCGCGGCTGGTTTCAGAGGCGGACATGGAACGGTGTGGTACTCATTGACCGCTCGATTGTTCGCGTCTGCCGGAAAACTTAAGTGGGGAAGAAGGGGGGAAAAGCCCGTCAAATCCCGCTTCCCGGCTTTGTGCCATCTACCGGCGGGAGGGGGTTGGTGTGAGGGAGCTGTCGGTTTGTAATCAATTAGTGGTCTTGCTTTGAATTTGATTCTCAATATTTACATAAATCTCTTTTTGGATAAAATGAGAATCAAATGCCGTCCAGCGCCCCTTCCATCACCGACACCCAGACCCGCCAGCTGGCGGACTTGGGGGGCGGCCTGCGTGCCCGGCGCAAACAGCTGAAAGTCAATGCCACCACGGCGGCCGAAGCCGCCGGCCTGTCGCGTCCCACGCTGTACCGGGTCGAGCGGGGCGAGCCGTCGGTGACCTTGGGCGCTTACGCCGCAGCCGCAGCCGCACTGGGGCTGGAGTTCCGGCTGGTGGATCCGCAGGCGGACCCATCGCCGGGGTTCGTGGCCGCACTGCCGCAGCAGATCGTGCTGGCTGATTACCCAGAGCTCAAACGCCTGGCCTGGCAGTTGCCCGGCGCGAAAGCCCTGACGCCACAAGAGGCGCTCAACCTGTACGAGCGCAACTGGCGCCACGTGGACACCGCTGCGCTCACGCCGCGTGAACGTGCGCTGGTGCAACAGCTGGTGGCGGCATTGGGTGGAGGACATCTTCTTGTTTAGCCGCCCGCACCATCGCCGCATCGCCACCGTGCTGCTGATGCTGGACGCCGCCAAGCTGGACGCCTGCCACTGCCTCTTTGGCGGCGGCACGGCCATGGCGCTGCGCTACGGTGAATACCGCGAATCCGTGGACATCGATTTCCTGGTCTCGGACCTGGCCGGTTACCGGCAATTGCGCCAGCAACTGGCTGGCACTGACGGCTTGCAGGCCATCGCGCGGCCCGGCTGCGGGCTGGCGCACCTGCGCGAAGTGCGCACGGACCAGTACGGCATCCGCACCGTGTTGCAGGTGGAAGACGCGCCCATCAAGTTAGAGATCGTGTTCGAGGCGCGCATCGCGCTCGCCACACCCGCCGACGCGGACCGCCTCTGTGGTGTGTCCACCCTCACGCCGTTGGACATGGCCGCCAGCAAACTGCTGGCCAATGCAGACCGCTGGGCCGACGCCAGTGTGTTCAGCCGCGACCTGATCGACCTGGCCATGATGCAGCCGTCGCGCGACCTGCTGGCGCAGGCCATGGCCAAGGCGTCGCAGGCGTATGGCGACAGCGTCCGCACCGCTCTGGCCAAAGCCATCCAGCGCCTGCAGGACAAGCCGCATCGCCTGCAGGAATGCATGGGTTACATGGGCATGACCGACGCGCCTGCCGTGGTGTGGCAACGTATCAAGGCGCTGGGGCGGCAGTGATGTGGCCGTACCATCCCGGACGCTCGCAGCCCGATTCGTCGCGCCGATGACCGGACTCGACTACTCCTTGCTGGCGGCCGTGCAAGCCTGGGGCCCCGCGATCAAACCGGTGATGGTGGCTTTCAGTGGCGCCGGCTACGGCTCGATCTACATGGCGGTGATCGCCTTTGTGTATTGGTGTGTGTCGCCGTCGCACGCGCTGCGGCTGTCGGCGTTGCTGTTGCTGTCCAGCTGTATCAACACGCTGGTGAAGATCGTCATCCTGGAGCCGCGCCCCTACTGGCTGCGCCCCGAGCTGTACACCGGCTCCATCGATACCGCGGCCGGCATGCCGTCGGGGCATGCGCAGTCGGCCGCGGCGTTCTGGGGGCTGCTCGCGTCGTTCACGCGGCGGCCGTTGGGGTGGGCAGTTTGCCTGCTGATGATCGCGGGCATCTGCGTGTCGCGCATTTACTTTGGCGTGCATTTCCCGTCCCAGATCGTGGCCGGCCTGGCCGTGGGGCTGGTGCTGGTCGCGGTTTTCCGCTGGATTGAGGCGCGGGTGAGCAGCGTGTTCCTGTCGCGCAGCCTGGCGCAGCAGCGCCTGCTTTTGCTGGCTGGATGGCTCAGCGTGATGGGCCTGGCGCTGGCGCTGCAGTCGGCCATGGCCGCAGACTGGACGATGCCGGCGCAATGGGTGGCCACGACGTCGGCGCTGCACCCCGGCGAAAAGATCGCACCGCTGCAGATCACGTCACTGGTGCGCGATATCTCGCTGCTGCTGGGCATGTTGCTGGGCGCGGGGGCGCTGCGCGATTTCGCTGTGCGCTACACCGGCCTGCGCACGGCGCTGGCGCGGTTTGTGCCGGGCTTTGCGGTGTTTGCGGTGTTCTGGCTGGGCACCGGCGCGCTGTTGAAGCCGGCGCCCGAGCAGGTTCAGCTCGTTGCCGACGCGGTGAGGGGCCTGCTGGCGGGGCTGTGGTTCACCTGGTGGTGGCCGCTGTTGCTGCAGCGGCTGTACAGGTCTCAGGCTATTTGATGCGGCACCGGTAGCGCGGCACCGGCCACCGTCATCTGCGCCCGCAGCACCGTTCCATGTGTTGAATCCGTGCAGTAGAGCGTTCGCCTGTCTGCCCCCCCGAATGCCACGTTGGTCAGTGACGCACCGCGTTCGCCGCGCAGCACTTCCTCGGGTTCGGCAAAGCGGTTGAGCACCCACACGCAGCCCAGGCCCGGGTTGGCCACCAGCAGGCGGCCGCCTTCGTCCATGGCCAGGCCATCGGGGCCGCTGGGACCGTGCGATGTGAAGAACTGGCCGGCCTTGGCCACGCTGCCGTCTGGCAGCAGCGGCATGCGCCAGACGCAGTTGCCGCGCGTGGCGGCCACATACAGACAGCGTTCGTCGCCCGACAGCGCGATGCCGTTGGGGCTGGGCACGTTGGACAGCAGCAGGTCCAGCTGGCCGC
>CAZUJD010000140.1:0-8155 GCA_964620025.1 uncultured Ramlibacter sp.
TGGTGCTCTAACCAGCTGAGCTACGCGCCTGAGAATTCGTTCGAGACCACGATTATAGCATCAGCGCCGGCGCGCTGAACGCACACCCTGCACATCCGCCACCACACCCAGCACGCGGGCCAGCCGGCCAGAGTCATTGACCTCCACGGTGAACGTCATCCAGGCCGTGCCCTTGACCGACTGTGTCTGCACGCCGATGACATTCATCTTTTCCTTGGCGAATACTTCCGAGATATCTCGAAGGAGGCCCTGGCGATCGGCTGCCTCGACCGCAACATCCACCGGGTACACGGCCTGACCTTCGGACTTGGAGCTGCCCCACTCCACATCGATCACGCGCCCCGGGCTGCGCACGGCCATCTCGCGGAAATTGCTGCAGTCGGCCCGGTGCACGCTCACGCCCTTGCCGCGTGTGACGAAGCCGCCAATGGCGTCAGGCGGCGCCGGCTTGCAGCACTTGGCCAGCTGCGTCATGAGGGAGTCAATGCCCACCACCAGCACGCCGCCCTTGGGGGTCTTGTCAGTCTGGCGCGACTTCTTCAGCAGCAGGAAATCGTCGGGAGCCAGCACGGGCTCGGGAGGACGCAACAAGGTCTCGATGCTTCGCAGGGAGAACTCGTCCTTGCCCACCACTTCGAACAGGTCCTCGGCTCCCTTGAAACCCAGCTGCGACGCCAGGTCATCCAGCTTCATGGCTGTCTTGCCTTCGCGCTGCAGCAGCTTTTCTACCGACTCCCGTCCCCGCGCGATCGTTTCATGGCGGACCTGCTCGTTGAACCAGGCCCGCACCTTGGCCTTGGCCCGGTGGCTGGCCAGGAATCCCAGCTCGGCATTGAGCCAGTCGCGTGATGGGCCACCCTCTTTGACCGTGGTGACTTCTACCGTCTGGCCGTTGTGCAGTTGGGTGTTCAAAGGCACCATGACCCCGTCCACACGCGCCCCGCGGCAGCGGTGGCCCAGGCTGGTATGGACGCTGTAGGCGAAATCCACCGGCGTAGCCCCCTGGGGCAGCTCCACCACGGCAGCATCGGGCGTCAGGACGTAGATGCGGTCTTCAAACAATCCCTGGCTCGCACCGGCCAGATCACGCTCCCAGGCCAGCAGCTGGCGCAGCACGGCGATCTTGGCGTCGTATTCGCCGCTGGCCGACACGCCCGAGTAGCCTTTGGCCCCGGCCTCCTTGTAGGCCCAATGGGCCGCCACGCCGTGCTCGGCATGGTCGTGCATGGCCTGGGTACGGATCTGGATTTCAATGGGTTGCCCCGCGGCGTCACGTACCACGGTGTGCAGAGACTGATAGCCGTTGGGCTTGGGTCTGGCGATGTAGTCGTCAAACTCCTCCACCAGCGGCGTGAACCGGTCGTGCACCCAGCTCAGGGCGGCGTAGCAGTCCTTGACAGCCGGCACCACCACACGCAATGCCCGCACGTCAAACACCTGGTCGAAATCCAGCGACTTGCCCCGCATTTTGCGCACGATGCTGTAGATGTGCTTGGGACGTCCATGCACCGTCGCCGCAATACCCTGGGCCTTGAGTTCGGTCTCCAGGGTCTGGCGCAGCCGCTCGACATAGGCTTCACGTTCAATGCGCTTTTCGTCCAGCAGCCGGGCCACCTTTTTGTAGGTATCGGGCTCCAGGAAGCGGAACGCAAGGTCCTCCATCTCCCATTTGACCTGCCAGATACCCAGCCGGTTGGCCAGGGGCGCGAACACCTGCAGCGATTCACGCGCCACACTGGGTGGCGCCAGGGTCTTGCAGGCCGCGTGATAACGCAGCGTCTGCAGTCGCGATGCAAGTCGCAGCATGACCACCCGCAGGTCGCGCGAAAACGCCAGCAGCATCTTGCGTACGTTTTCAGTCTGGGCCTTGGGGTCGTCCACCAGTTGCGCGGACGATTCTGCCGCGCGCGACAGCTGTTGCACGCGTACCAGCTTGGTGGTTTCAATGGCCAGCGCGGCAAAGCTTTCGCCAAAGGCCTTGGCAATAACCTCCTGGGGCTTGTTCAGATGCTGGCACGCGTACACCAGGTAGCTGGCTGCCTGCATGGCCTCGGACCCTCCCATGGACTTGAGGATGGCGGCCACGGCGTCGGCATGGGCCAGCGTGTTCTCGCCGGTGTCCAGGGCCTCGCCGGAGATCAGTGGTTCGGCAAAGGCGCGGGCTCGCGCCAGGGCATCTGCCTGCACGGGCAGGCTCTTTTCGGTCGCGGCAATCAGCTCAGGAACGGGCGCGGCATCGGCGGGTTCCGCGGTCAGGCTTTTCATCCAGCTAGAAATTCCATGTCAGTCAAGAAGGAACGAGGCCACGGCCTCCACCTGGTCGGGAGCAATGAGTGTGGGCGCGTGGCCAACGCCGGCAAACTCGACCAGCCGCGCGTGCGGGCCGCATTGCGTCATGGCCTGAGCCGTTTCGCGAGACAGCAAATCAGACTGGGCGCCACGCGTGACCAGGGTTTTCGCCTTGATGTTGTCAAAGAGCTGCCATAGCGTTGCCTCCCCCTGCGCAGCCGCTTCCCGGGTGATGGTCCGAAAAGGCACGGCGATGGCCGGGTCATAGTGCAGGGCCAGGGCTCCGTCGGGCAGCGTACGCACCATGGCGCGCGACAGGTCAAGCCATTGCTGAGTTGTGTGCGGACCGAAACTGGTGGACACGGCCCACATGGCATCTGCGGCTTGTTGGAGTGTGTCAAAGCGGGCGGGATGACCCAGGTAGGTGCCGATCCGCTGCAGCGCCTGCCACTGGATGACCGGCCCGACATCGTTGAGCACCAGGCGGCGCGGACTGACCGGCAGGGGTAGACCCGGCGTGCCACACACAGCCATGCCAATCAGGCCTCCCATGCTGGTGCCGACCCAGTCCAGTGCGCTCAGCGGCGCATTCTGGTGCAGTTGCGCCAGCAAGGCCAGCATGTCACCCGCATACAGGGGCAGCTGGTAGTCCATGGGGTCCTTGAGCCAATCACTGCGGCCACGGCCAGCGACGTCCGGGCAGACCACACGCAGCGCTCCACCGGTGCGCGCCACAAGGGATCGGGACAGCTCGTCAAAGTCACGCCCCTGTCGCGACAGGCCGTGCACGCACACCACCACATGCGCCGCGTGCGGGTCGCCCCATTGCCACCAGGCCATCTGGTGGCCACCCGAGTTGTCTGGGCAGGATACGTAGTTCAGCGTAGGCTCGGTCATGGTGCAATCAGCGTGCTGTGGACATGCCTTGGGCTCCCATTCAGGGCGGCTCGATAATTGCTGCGCATGTCCGTCGTTTCAAGGCACTGTAATTCATCTGGAGACCCCTCAATGCTTCAAGGAAAAACCGCCCTCGTCACCGGCTCCACCAGCGGCATCGGCCTGGGCATCGCCAAGGCCCTGGCCCGCCAGGGCGCCAACATTGTTCTCAACGGCTTTGGCGAAGTGGAAGGCCCCAAAGCCGAGGTTGCGGCCCTGGGCGTCAAGGTGGCCTATCACGGCGCCGACATGAGCAAGCCCGCCGAAATTGAGGACATGATGAAGTTCGCCGCCACGCAATTCGGCCGTGTGGACATCCTGGTCAACAACGCCGGCATCCAGCATGTCGCCAATGTGGAAGACTTTCCTGTCGAGAAATGGGACGCCATCATCGCCATCAACCTGTCCAGTGCATTCCATGCCACCCGCCTGGCGCTGCCCGCCATGAAGGCTGCCAACTGGGGCCGTGTGATCAACGTCGCTTCGGTGCACGGTCTGGTGGCCTCGGCCCAGAAATCAGCCTATGTGGCCGCCAAGCACGGCATTGTGGGCCTGACCAAGGTGACGGCACTGGAGAATGCCACCACGGGCGTGACCTGCAACGCGATCTGCCCCGGTTGGGTGTTGACTCCGCTGGTACAAAAGCAGGTGGACGCGCGCGCTGCCGCCAATGGCTGGACCAATGCGCAGGCCACTACCGAGCTGCTGCGCGAAAAGGAGCCTTCACTGCAGTTCACCACCCCCGAGGAACTGGGTGAACTGGCTGTGTTCTTCTGTTCGCCCGCCGGCAACAACGTGCGCGGCGTGGCCTGGAATATGGATGGGGGATGGGCGGCGCAATAACGAAGGCAGAAGGTCCCGTGTCAGCGGGACCTAACGGCGGATGCGTCGCGCACAAGAGAATGGAGAAAGGGGCCAGGGGCCCCTTTCGTGCGACAGGCCCGCAGCCAAACCTTACTTCAGCTGCACAGACCCCGACACCGTGACCATCACAGTGCTCTTGCCCGCCTCCACCGGCACCGGCATGTCAGCCGCCGCAGATTTGGCTTCCATGGCCATCATCCGGGGACGCGCAAAGCCGGGCTCATTGGCAGAGACTGACACCTCGCGCAGCGTGTAGCCGCCAAAGCCAAATCCCGACGCCAGCTCGGCAGCCTTGACCTTGAAGCGTTCAATCGCCTGCTTCTGGGCTTCAGCCTCGACCGAAGCACGGCGCTCACGGCTGAGGCCAAAGCCGACATTTCCCAAGGTCATGCCCTGAATCTTGCCCGCCGCATTGGTGATGCGGGCAAAGTCGCGCCCTTCCAGCACCAGTTCAGCGGAACCCTGCCAACCGCTGATCTTGCCTTCGCGGTTGTGGCGTGGATAAAGGCTGAAATTGCCCGTCCGCACATCCATCTGGCCCGGCACCGCAGTCTTGCGGGCCTCGGCCAGAGCGGCGTCCAGGGCCGCCTTGAGCTGGTTTTGCACCGCGGCGGCCTCAGGACCTTCACGCACGGTATTCAGGCTCATGATCAGCAGGTCCTGCTGCACGTCCACCGCGCCGCTGGCCGACAGCTGCAGGACATTCTGGGGCGGCGCCCAGGGGGCGGTTTGCGCCCACAGGCCCGTGGTTGCTGCGGTCAGTGCACAGACCGCCATCAATTGGGTCACTCTCAAGATCTCTCCCGTTAGAACTGTTCGACGATGGTACCGGCGTGTCGGCCGGCCGTGGGCCGCCAACGGCCTGCCCTGGAATGAAACGGCCCGGCCGTGAAGCAGTTCACTTCCCCCCGGTGAAGTGCTTGCTGCGTGGGGCAACATTTGTAACACTATGTCAAGCCACCCGGGAAATCCCGCACAGCCTTTGCCAAGGCCTTCAGAATCGGCTCTGTTACATATTTCGTTGGAGCAACATGAATCAAGCAGCAGCCCGTACGGACAAGATCATGGTGGTGGACGATGACGCCCGCATCCGTGACCTGCTCCGGCGCTACCTGACCCAGGAAGGGTTCGAAGTCATCCTGGCCGAAGACGGCAAGGCACTGAACCGCCTCATGCTGCGCGAGACGGCCGACCTGATCGTGCTGGACCTGATGATGCCCGGTGAAGACGGCCTGTCGATTTGCCGCCGCCTGCGTGCCGCCAACGACCGCACCCCCATCATCATGCTGACGGCCAAGGGTGAGGATGTCGACCGTATCGTCGGCCTGGAAGTTGGCGCGGACGACTACCTGGGCAAGCCGTTCAACCCCCGCGAACTGCTGGCGCGCGTGCATGCCGTGCTGCGCCGCCGCCCCGCCCAGGAAGCCCCCGGTGCACCGTCCAGCGACAACGAAGTCGTGACCTTTGGTCCGTTCGCGTTCGACCTGGGCGCCCGCACCCTGCACAAGAACGGCGAAGAACTGCCCCTGACCACCGGCGAATTTGCCATGCTCAAGGCGCTGGTGCGCCATCCACGCCAGCCGCTGTCTCGCGAAAAGCTGGCCCAGCTGGCGCGCGGCCGGGAATTCGAGCCGTTTGACCGCAGCCTGGACGTGCAGGTCTCGCGCCTGCGCAAGCTGGTGGAGGTGGACGCCGCCGCGCCGCGCTATATTCAAACTGTTTGGGGTGTTGGCTACGTGTTCGTACCCGACGGTGCCGGCTGATCCGTGACAGCCATTGCCTTGCCCCGGCGCGCATCGCACAATTACAGCCCGGGGTAAAGACACTTTGATTCGCGCAGTCACTACCAGCATCGACGCAACGGGGCCCGCCCCTCTTGAAACCGCTCCCGCGCCGCTTGAAATGCGGCCTCGGGTCGGGCTGAGCCTTTTCTGGCGCACATTCTTCCTGCTGGCGCTGTTGCTGATCGGCAGTATCGTGGCCTGGCTGCAGACCTTCCGGGCGCTGGAGTTCGAGCCGCGCGCGGTCCAGACCGCACAGCAGATCGCGTCGCTGGTCAACCTCAGTCGGGCCGCACTGGTTCACTCGGACGCCATTGCGCGGGTTTCGCTGATCAAGACACTGGCCGACCAGGAGGGCGTGCGCATCCTGCCGCGCGAACCTGGCGACAAGTTCGAACTGTTCGACGCCGAAACGCTGGATGAACGCGTGGTCGAAGAACTGGCCACCCGCCTGGGCCAGGGCACTGTGGTTGCCAGCATGGTCAACAACGAGCCGGGCCTGTGGGTCGGCTTCAAGATCGACAGCGACGCCTACTGGCTGCTGATGGACCGCAACCGCTTCACACCGGTAGGCGGCAAGACCTGGCTGATCTGGCTGGTGATCGCAGCGGCCCTGTCGCTGGCCGGCTCGGCCGTGATCGCTCGCCTGATCAACCGTCCGCTCAAGCAGCTGTCATTTGCAGCCAGCCGGGTACGCGACGGCGATTTTGACGCCAGCCGGCTGGACGAAAAGGCCGTGACCAGCGAAATCCGCGAGGTCAACATCGGCTTCAACCGCATGGCCCAGCAGCTGGCCAAGATCGAGCAGGATCGCGCGGTCATGCTGGCCGGCATTTCGCACGACCTGCGCACACCTCTGGCCCGGCTGCGGCTGGAAACCGAAATGAGTGTGGCCGACCAGGACGCACGCAACCACATGGCCGCGGACATCGACCAGCTGGACGCCATCATCGACAAGTTCCTGGATTACGCACGGCCGGATCATGCCGAGCTCAAGCCGGTGTTGCTGAACGACGTGATCGAGGCCTGCCTGTACGCTGTGCAGGACCAGGGCGACATGCGGATCAACCTGGATGTGTCCAAGGGCCTGTATGTACTGGCCGATGAGGTCGAGCTGGCCCGTGTGCTGTCCAACCTGCTGGAGAACGCCCGTCGCTACGGCAAGACGCCCGAGACCGGCATCGCCGTGGTGGACATCGCCGCCAAGGCCCGCGGCGAATGGGTTCTGCTGAAGGTACGCGACCACGGCATGGGTGTGTCGGCCGAGACGCTGCCCAATCTGGTCAAGCCGTTCTTTCGCGGCGACGCTGCGCGAACGGCCGCGACGGGTGCCGGCCTCGGCCTGGCCATCGTGGACAAGACGGTGCAGCGAATGGGCGGCATTTTTGCGCTGGCCAACACCACGTCGGGTGGTCTTGCCGCCCACATCAAGCTGCAAAAACCCAAGCCCGAATGAAGCCCCGGATCAGCGGGTGAGCAGCACGACCGCCCGTGCCTCGATGCTGAGCCCCTGCCCCACCGGCCCCAGCTTCTCCGCCGTCTTGGCCTTCACGTTCACCTGATCGACCGCCAGGCCCAGTGCAGCCGCTACGCTGGCACGCATGGCAGCCATATGCGGCGCCAGCCGCGGGGCCTGGGCCACGACAGTGCTGTCCACATTGCCCAGCTGCCAGCCGGCGTCGCGCACGCGCCGTGCCGCTTCGGCCAGCAGCACGGCCGAATCGGCCCCCCTGAATCGTTCATCCGTGTCGGGGAAGTGCGTGCCAATGTCACCCAGCCCCGCCGCGCCCAGAAGGGCATCGGTGATGGCATGCAACAGCACGTCGGCATCCGAATGGCCCAGCAAGCCCCTGTCATTCGGAATATGCACACCGCCGATGATGAGCTTGCGCCCTGGCACCAGCGCGTGCACGTCCCAGCCTTCGCCCACTCGGATGTTCATCGGGTTCTGCTCCTGAGCACGGCCTCGGCCAGTGCGAAATCATCGGGATAGGTGACCTTGAAATTCTGCGCGCCGCCGCTGACCAGCAACGGCCTGTGGCCCAGCGCTTCCATTGCACCAGCTTCGTCGGTGACGGCGTCACCAGCCTGATGCAGTGCATCCTGCAGCATGCCGATACGGAACATCTGGGGCGTCTGCGCCAGCCATTTGCCGGTACGGTCTACCGTGGCGTTGACGCGCCCGCCGGCTTCGCTCTTGAGGGTATCGGCCAGCCGGTGGGCGAGCAGCCCGCCAACCGGGTCGCCCGCGCAGGCGTCGATGAGGGCATTGACAAGCGCCGGCG
>CAZUJD010000141.1:0-8003 GCA_964620025.1 uncultured Ramlibacter sp.
AGCCCTACCTCATCCAGCAGGGCTACCTGCAGCGCACGCCGCGCGGGCGCATCGCCACGCTGGCGGCCTACCGTCACCTGGGCGTGATGCCGCCACGCACCGACAACGGGCTGTTCGAGGCCTGAGTGCGCCCATGACCTGGCCCTCACGTCTGCGCGATCGCCGCTGGTGGCTGGCGGTGGCGGTCGTGGCGGCTGCCGCGCTGGCCGCCGCGGCCTGGCTGTCGCTGCGCGCGCCGCAGGCCGACGTGATCGGGCTGCGTGCGTCGCCACTGGTGCGCACACTGCAGTTCTCGGCGCGTGTGGCCACGCTGTCGCGTGTGGATGTGGGCAGTACCCTGACCGGTCGCGTGCTGCAGGTCCGTGTCGCCGAAGGCGACCAGGTGCGCCAGGGCGACGTGCTGCTGACCCTGGAGCCCGACGAGCTGCGCGCTGCCCTGTCGCAGGCACAGGCCTCGCAGCAGCAGGCGCAGGCCCGGCTGGACGGCCTGCGCGGCAGCGGCCGGACCGCGGCCCGGGCCGCGCTGGCCCAGGCCGAGGCCACAGTCCGCGCGGCCGAGGCCGAACTGGCGCGTGCGCAACAACTGGTGGCCCAGGGCTTTGTCAGCGCCTCGCGGCTGGACGACGCGCGCCGCGCGGTCGAGGTCGCCCACGCCCAGCGCGACAGCGCGCGCGCCCAGATCCAGGCCAATGAAGACAACGGCACCGACATCGCCCAGGCCCGGGCGCAGCTGGCGCTGGCCCAGGCCGCCACGCAGGCCGCGCGCGCCCGTCTGGCGCAGACGCAGGTGCAGGCGCCGGCCGACGCCCGGGTGCTGCTGCGCCAGGTGGAGCCCGGGCAGATCGTGCAACCGGGCAAGGCGCTGCTGAGCCTGGCCCTGGCCGGGCCGACCCAGCTGGAAGCCCAGGTGGACGAGCGGTTTCTCGACCAGCTGCAGGTGGGCCAGGGCGCCGCGGTGGTCGCCGATGCGTTTGCCGGCCAGCGCTTCATGGCCCGGGTGCTGCGGATCGCGCCGTCGGTCGACGCGCAGCGCGGCGCGGTCGAGGTCCGGTTCGCGTTGCAGGGGCAGCCGCCCGCGTTCCTGCGCGAGGACATGACCCTGTCGGTCGAGGTCGAGACCGCGCGGCGCGACCGTACCCTGGTGCTGCCCCTGTCGGCCCTGCGCGCCACCTCGCCCGACGGTACGGCCTCGGTGCTGGTGGCGCGCGACGGCCGCGCGCGCCGGGCCACCGTCCGCCTGGGCCTGCGCACGCTGGACGCCGTCGAGGTGCTGGACGGTCTGGGCGAGGGCGAGGCTGTGGTGGTGGGCGGCGCGTTCCGTGACGGCGACCGGCTCAGGCCCCGTGAACGGGCGTGGCAGCCAGGCATGCCGGCGCCGGGCGCCGCCGCTTTTGACGCGGGGTCCGCGCTCACCAGTGCCATGGGGCGCTGAGACGCGGCGCCATGTTCCATCTGCCCCGCTTCGAGCTGATGGTGGCGTTGCGCTTCCTGCGCGAAGGCCGCATGCAGACCGTGCTGATCGTGGTGGGCGTGGCCGCAGGTGTGGCGGTCATCGCCTACATCTCGGCGCTGATCAACGGCTTGCAGGGCAGCACCCTGACCAAGACCCTGGGCGCCCAGGCGCATGTCACGGTGCGCGCGCCCGACGACCTGGTGCAACCGGCGCTGGCCGCGCCCCCCGGGCGCGTGGCCCTGACCGACACCCAGCCCCGCGCGCAGCGCCTGCGCTCGGTCGCCAACTGGCAGGCGCTGCTGCCGCTGCTGGAAGCCCAGCCCGCGATCGCGGGTGTGTCGCCCATGGTCTCGGGCTCGGGGCTGGCGCTGCGCGGCGAGGCCACCCAGGCGATAGCGCTGCTGGGCGTGGACCCGGACCGGTATGACCGCATGGTGGGCCTGCGGGCCAAGGTGGTCAGCGGCGTGGCGCGCCTGGCGCCTGGCGAGGCCATTGTGGGTCGCGAACTGGCGTCCGACCTGGGCATCCGCATCGGCGACCGGCTGACGGTGCAGACCGGCGCAGTGGGGGATTCAGTGCGGGTCACCGCACTGGTGGACCTGGGCGTGAAGGACCTGAACCGGCGCACCGTGATCGTGCCGCTGCGCGCCGCGCAGAACCTGCTGGGCCTGCCCGGGGGCGCGACCAGCCTGGACCTGACCCTGCGCGATGTCTGGGGCGCGCAGGCACTGGCCGACAGCTTGCGCGGGCAGTACCCCTACAAGATCGAGAGCTGGCAGGAAAGCAACGCCCAGCTGGTGTCGGCGCTGAACGCGCAGTCGGTCAGTACCGCGCTGATCCGCGGCGTGGTACTGGTGGTGGTGGTGCTGGGCATTGCCAGCGTGCTGGTGGTGTCGGTGGTGCAAAAGCGCCGCGAGATCGGCATTCTTCGCGCCATGGGGGCGACGCGCGGGCAAGTGCTGCGCGTGTTCCTGGTGCAGGGCGCGGTGGTGGGCGCGCTGGGGTCGGCGCTGGGCATCGTGCTGGCCGTGCTGATGACCTGGCTGTTCACCCATTACGTGCGCGGCTCTGATGGCCTGCCGCTGTTCGTCATCACGCTGCCGGTGTCCACGGCATGGCGCGTGGCCCTGCTGGCCACGGTCTGCGGCGTGCTGGCCGCGATCGCGCCCGCGCGCCGCGCCGCCGCCATGGACCCGGCGCAGGCGATCCGGCTCTGATCCCCACGCCATGCCCGGCCACCCCGACACCCGCGCACCTGGCCCCGAAGCGCTGATGGCGCTGACGGGCGTACGCAAGTGCTACAACATCGGCCAGCCCAACGAGGCCGAGGTGCTGCATGGCCTGGACCTGCGCGTGGCGCGGGGCGAGTTCGTGGCCCTGATCGGTCCGTCGGGCTCGGGCAAGAGCACGCTGCTGAACATCGTCGGCCTGCTCGAACGCATGACCAGCGGCAGCTACCGGCTGCTGGGCGAAGAGGTGCACGGGCTGGACGACGCCACGCTCACGCTGCGCCGGCGGGCCACGCTGGGCTTCGTGTTCCAGTTCCATCACCTGCTGCCGGCCTTTACCGCGCTGGAGAACGTGACCCTGCCCGCGCTGATGAGCGAAGGCCGGGTCAGCGCCGCGGTGCTGGCACATGCGCGCGAGCTGCTGGCCGCGGTCGGCCTGGCCAGGGCCATGGACAAGCGCCCCGGCGAGCTGTCCGGCGGCATGCAGCAGCGCGTGGCGATCGCGCGTGCGCTGGTGATGAACCCGCCGCTGGTGCTGGCGGACGAGCCCACCGGCAACCTGGATACCGCTTCGGCCGACGATGTGTTCGCGCAACTGCGGCGCATTCATGCCGAGCGGGGCACTTCGTTCGTGGTGGTCACCCACGACCCCCGGCTGGCCGCGCGCTGCGACCGGCTGGTCGAGCTGATTGACGGGCGCATCGCGCGCGACGAACCCATCGCGCGGCCGGGCTGAACGGCCCTAGGCCGGATGCCGGGCGGGTTGACGCCCCATGTGCCGCACGATCGCGATCTGCGCGATGTAGTACGTGCCCAGCACCCAGACCTGCGCCATTGGCAGCGGCGACACAAACTTGTTCACCGCCAGCAGCGAATCGCTGAGCATGAAAAAGCCCGCGCCAACTGCCACGCCCGCCGCTGCGCCATGGCGCAGCACAATGGCCCGGCCGATGGCCTGCGCGGCCATCAGCGCAATCACGATCACATAGGCGGCCACCGGCACGCGCAGCGCAGGCGGCAGGCCGCCCTGCCACAGGTAGGCGTACATCACCGCGCCAAAGCCCAGCGTGACGGCCAGCGCGCGGCGGCTGGGGAACCAGGTTTGCCCCATGCGAAACAGCGCGATGTACAGCAGGTGCGCCACCAGGAACGACACCAGCCCCGGAATGAAATACCCCGGGAACATCAGGAACGCATCGCCGGCCAGCGACAGGGCCAGCGCGCCCAGCAACAGCGCGTCGGCCCGGCCCACGCGGGCCACGCCGCCCGCGCGCAACAGCACGTACGCCATGGCCAGCGCCATCGTCAGCGGCTTGAAGATGCGGTGCAGGTCAATGAACCCCAGCGCTGCGGTGGCGGTGGCCAGCGCGGCAGATTCCACCATCAGGGCCTCGGTCAGGGTGATGCGCCCCTGCATCACCGCGCCAATGGCCCAGAGGCTGGCGGCCAGCACGCCCAGCCACACGGCCGACTGTGCCAGCGGCATGCGGTCGGCAAACCACAAGAAGGCCGCCACGCCCTGCAGCAGCAGCACGAACTGCAGCGCGCCAAACCACATGACGGCGCGGCGCATGGGCGGATGAAAAACCTGCACGGCCTGGATGTCAAACACAGGTGATGGAAAGCGCGCGGCCACGTCGGCCGGCCGCCAGCCCGGCGGCTTGAACCACACGCGCAGCTTGTCAGCCCAGCTGCGCGCATGCCATGAATCCTGGAGCAGGGCCCAGTACACCTCGGCGTTGGACCACAGCGGGTCCCAGCTGTTCAGCGGCTTGCGCGTGCCGTACACGCATTTCTCGTCTTCTTCCTTGAAGCTGCCGAACAGGCGGTCCCAGATGATGAGGATGCCGCCGTAGTTGCGGTCCAGGTAGCGGTCGTTCACGGCGTGGTGCACGCGGTGGTTGGACGGGCTGCAGAACCAGCGGTCGAACCAGCCCAGCCTGGGCACATGCTCGGTGTGCACCCAGAACTGGTAGAGCAGATCCACCAGCGCCACCACGCCGAACACCAGCGGCGGCACGCCCGCCACCGCCATGGGCACATAAAAGATCCAGCCCAGCAGCGCGCCCGAGCTGGTCTGGCGCAGCGCGGTGGACAGGTTGTAGTCCTGGCTCTGGTGGTGCACCACATGCGCGGCCCAGAACACCGCGCTCTCGTGTCCCGCGCGGTGCAGCCAGTAGTAGCAGAAGTCGTAGAACACCAGCGCCAGCAGCCAGCCGTACCAGGTGGTCCAGAACGCGGTGTCGGGCCAGATCGCCACGGTGGAATAAATGGCGGTGTAGATGCCCACGCGGAACAGCCGCGTGAACACCGCGCTGATCTGGCTGAGCATGCCCAGGCTGATGCTGTTGATGGCGTCGTTCAGCCGGTAGGTGTTGCGTGCCTTCCTGTAGCCCCAGGCGAACTCGATCGCGATGAGCAGAAAGAAAACAGGGGTGGCAAGGACAATGATCTGGCTGGGCGACATGGCCAGATTGTCGGGGCGCTCAGGTCAGCGCGCCTCTGGCATCAACCCTGATGATCCTGTCCACGCGGCCGCTGCGCAGGCCGCCGGTCACGCCGATCATGAAGCTGTGCAGGTTCACGGTCGGGTCGCAGTGGCCGGGGATCAGCCACAGGTAGCGGCCCAGCGCCGGCAGGCGCTGGCCGCTGCCGGCCGTGCGCAGGATGCCGTGCTCGTCGCCGCCGTTGAAGTATTCGAGCTCGGTCTCGGCTTCAAAGGCGTGCACCCGCGGCAGGCCGGAATCAATGGCATGGCTCTTGTGGCCGGCGTCGCACACCGCATGCGTGGCGCTGGTGCTGATCACCTGCGTCTTGACGAACAGCGCGTGCTCGAAGTGCGGTTGCGCCGGGTCGCGTTCGTTCTGTGCGTAGTCGGCGTCCATGAACATGAATGAGCCCGCCTGCAACTCGCCATAGACGCCGCTGGCGGCCTCCAGCACCAGGCTGCCGGTGCCTGCACCGGTGACCAGGTCCACCGGAATGCCCTGGGCCTCGATCAGCTTGCGGGTGTAGATCACGTCGTCCACGGCAATGCCGATGGCTTCACGCCGTTCCTGCGCGGTGCGCAGGTGCTGGGCCCGGCCGTGGTAGGCCTGCAGGCCGGCAAAGCGCAGCGCGGCGTGCTTGCGGATTTCGAGCGCCAGTGGCACGGCGCCGCTGCCCGGCAGCACGCCGCAGCGACGCTGGCCGACGTCAATTTCCACGAACACGTCAATCACCGCGGCCTGGCCGCTGCGGGCGCGCGCATCGTTCATGGCCTGCGCCAGGCGCGTCACGCCTTCTTCGCTGTCCACCGCAATGGCCAGGCGGCCGCGCACGGCGGCCAGCTGGTGTGCAAGGGTCGCCACGCGGGCCAGCTTGTGCGGGGCAATGACTTCGTTGCTGATGTACACGTCGGTCACGCCGCCGGCCACCATGGCTTCGGCTTCCGCCGTTTTCTGCACGCACACGCCAATTGCGCCGGCCTGCATCTGCAGCCGTGCAATGGCCGCGCTCTTGTGCATCTTGGCGTGCGGACGCCAGCGGATGTTGTGCTTGCGGGCGAAGTCGGCCATGCGGCCCAGGTTGCGCTGCATGGCGTCCAGGTCCACCACCAGCGCGGGCGTGTCGATGGCCTGCACCGGCTGGCCGAGCAGTCCGCGCAGCGCGTCGGGCACGGCTTCCTTGCGTGGCTCAGGTGTGGGTTTCATCGCGTGTCTCCTGGTCCAGGTGGCGGGTGTCGGCCCAGCCCACCAGCGAAAAGCCCTGCGGCGTCCACAGCAGCCGGTTGATGGCGGCATTGCCCAGCTGCCAGGTACGTGGCGCCTGCAGGTCCTGTCCGGTGGCAATACGGTAGAGCACATCAAGCACGCCCCCATGGGCCACCAGCACGATCTGTTCGCCCATGTGGCGTTCGGCCAGGGCCTGCGCGGTCTGCGCGATGCGTTCGCGCAGCGCCAGCAGGGATTCGCCGCCCGCGGGTGTCCATTCGGGCACGCGCCTGCGCCAGGCCAGGGCATCTTCGGGCCAGGTGGCGTCAATCTCGGTGAAGGTCTTGCCCTCGAACACGCCAAAGCTGCGCTCGCGCAGGCCGGTGTGGGCCACCACGCTGCGCCCCGCCACCTGGGCGATGGCGCCGGCAGTGACATGGGCGCGCTTGAGGTCGCTGGCATACACGGCGGCGATGGGTTCGCCCGCCAGCGCGGCAGCCACTCGCTCAGCCTGCCAAAGGCCGGTGTCGTTCAGGGGGATGTCCAGGTGGCCCTGGATGCGGGTGTCCACGTTCCAGGCGGTTTCGCCGTGGCGGATGGCAATGATGCGGGTGGCGTCCAAGTTCAAGTGTTCGGTAGCTGGGTAGGGTTTTATCGGGCCGGCACCTGGATATTGACACGGCGCACGCCCTGCGGCGCAGCGGGGAAGCCCTGCAAGGCTGCGTCAAACATGGCCGGGATCACGGCGGCGTTGTCCGTCCAGGGGCCGTCGCTGACGGCATGGCTTTCGTACACCACCTTCTGCGTGGCCAGCTCGCGCAGGATCACACTGGCCTCGCGCCGGTACCAGGGCTGCTCCATGCGTGCAAAAGGCGACATCCAGTACGGACCCGGCCCGGCAAAGAAGCCGGGTCCGAAGCCGCCGCCCCAGCCGTCCCAAGGGTCGGCCCAGGGCGACAGGATGCGCTGGACACGGGCACTGACCTGCACGCTGTAGCGCGGTGCGGCGTCGTCGCGTTTGAGGCCTGCACGGAACAGGGCCGGGTCGGCCCAGGCTTCCACCTGGGTCTGCTGTGCATTTTGCTGCGAAGGCAGGCGCTCGAACCGGTAGGCCGGATTGGCCGGCACCGCGGGCAGGCTGGAGAAGCTGCGCACCTCGTTGTCCAGCTGGAAAGTGGACGCACAGCCGCCGATGAAGACGGCTGCGGCCAGCAGCCACAGGCGGGTCAGGGCGGGGAGCATGGTGGCTGCGGACAGGGGTTGGTGCATGGGTGACCTCCGGTGGACGGCCCGCGCGGCGCGCCTCAAAGGCGCACGACTTGCAGGCCGGGCAGCGTGGGGGCCGCCGGGAAATCTTCGGTGTCAAACGCCTTGTCGCCGTCTTCACTGGCCACGCCGGTGGCCTTCAGGCCCTTGAAGTCGTAATGCGCTGCATCAGCCAGGTGCGAGGGCACGACGTTCTGCAGGGCGCTGAACATGTTCTCGAGACGGCCAGGGTGCTTCTTGTCCCATTCGCGCAGCATGTTGCCCACCTGCACGCGCTGCAGGTTCTCCTGGCTGCCGCACAGCGTGCAGTGGATGATGGGGAACTGCCGGTGCGCCGCCCTGCGCTCGATGTCGGTCTCGGCC
>CAZUJD010000142.1:0-7989 GCA_964620025.1 uncultured Ramlibacter sp.
CGCGGCATGGCTGGCGGCGGGTCAGACCCGGCCGAAGGCGTAGCCGGTGGCGGCTTGCGTGCCTTCGATGTCGTCCACCAGCTTCAGCAGCGGACCCAGCGGCCGGTAGCGGCTGGCGGTGGCCCGGATGTACTGGATGAATCGCGGCGCATCCGCCAGGTATTTCGGCTTGCCGTCACGCAGTGTCAGCCGCGCAAAAATGCCCGCCACCTTCAGATGGCGCTGCAGACCCATCCATTCCACCGCACGGAAGAATTCGCCGAAATCGTCGCCGACGGGCAGACCGGCCTTGCGGGCCTTTTCCCAGTAGCGGATGGTCACGTCCAGCACAAAGTCTTCGTCCCAGCTCAGGAAGGCGTCACGCATCAGGCTGGCGATGTCGTAGGTGATGGGGCCGTACACGGCGTCCTGGAAATCCAGTACACCCAGGCGCTGCTCGCCCGCCGTCCCGGGGATCATGAGGTTGCGCGGCATGAAGTCACGGTGCACAAATACCTGCGGCTGCGCGAGGTTGTTTTCCACAATCAGGCGAAACTGCTGGTCCAGCACCTCGCGCTGTTTGTCCTGCAACACCACTCGGCGGTGCTTTTGCAGGTACCAGTCCGGAAAGAGCGCCAGTTCACGCGACAGCAGCGCGTCGTCATAGGGCGGCAGCACCCCGGGCCGGGATGCCAGCTGCCAGGCCACCAGGGCATCGGTGGCGCGCTGGTACAGCGGCAGGTTGTTCACAGGGTGGGTGGCATCCACCACCTCGATCATGGTTTGCGTGCCCAGATCGTCCAGCAGCATGAAGCCCTGGGCTTCGTCCCAGGCCAGCACCCTGGGCACATGCAGCCCTGCGTCGGCCATCAGTTGTGCGACTTTGACGAAGGGGTGGCAATCCTCCTTGTCGGGTGGCGCGTCCATGATGATGCGGCTGCCTGTGCCGGTATCTATCCGCAGGTAACGGCGAAAGCTGGCGTCGGCAGAAGCCGGCCGCAACGTGGCTGGATGCAGCTGTTGTGCCCCGGCAATGCCATCCAGCCAGCGACTGAACGCGGCCTCGCGCGCCGGATCGGCCCAGGTGACGGAAGCAGGGGAAGACGGGGCGGGTGGGGCAGAGGGGCTCATGGATAATCCATTCTACAAATGCAGTCCCGCCGCCCGTCTGGTACCCGCCCCCGCTCCCGCTTTGCCCTGACGCCTGTGGCGCTGGTGGCTTGCGCCCTGTTGCACCCGCTGGTGGCGCATACCCAGGCGCTGCCCAGCCCGACGGGGGCCGAGCCAGTCCTGCAGCTCAAGCCCAGTCCCATGCTGCGCGAGGACATCCCTGCCGCCGCCCGCGAGGGCCTTCCCACGTTTGTGTCGGGCGATCACCTGTCCGGGCGGACCGACCTGGAAACCGTGGTGGACGGCAACGCCGAATTGCGCCGCGGCGACATGGTCATCCGGGCCGACCGGCTCGAGTACTACCAGCCCGACGACCTGGCCAAGGCGCGCGGCAATGTGCGCATCAACCGCGCAGGCAACACCTACGAAGGCCCCCTGCTGGAACTGAAGGTGGATGCCTTTGAGGGTTTCTTCAATGAGCCCCGCTACCGTTTCCTCAAGAATGACGCCTACGGCGAGGCCGAGCGGGTCGATTTTCTGGACGACAAGCGCGCCATCATCCGCAACGCGACCTACACCACCTGCCAGCGCCGGCCCGGTCCGAGCTGGATGCCCGACTGGGTACTGAAGGCGGCCAGCATCCGCATCGACAACGAAGAGGAAACCGGCCAGGCCGAAGGCGCGACGCTGAACTTCATGGGGGTGCCGGTGCTGCCGATTCCCTCCATCAGCTTTCCGCTGTCGGACAAGCGCAAGTCCGGTTTTTTGCCGCCCACCGTCGGCCTGGACAACCTCAACGGCGTGGAGCTGAGCGTGCCGTATTACTGGAACATCGCGCCCAACCGCGATGCGACGTTCTACCCGGCGATCATGACCAAGCGCGGCGTCGACCTGGGCGGCGAATTCCGCTACCTGGAGCGTGACTACAACGGCAAGCTGCGTGCCAACTACATGCCCGGCGACCGGCTGCGCGACCGTGACCGCTGGGGCTATGCCATCACGCACGACGGCATCATCCACAACGGCGTGACCAGTCCCCTGGGACTGAACCTGAACCTCAACCGCGTGAGCGACGACAACTACTGGCGTGATTTTTCGCGCAGCGGCAGCTCGCTCACGCAGCGCCTGCTGGCCAACGATGCCCAGCTGCACTGGGGCCAGGGCAATTTCTCGCTGACGGCGCGCTCACTGACCTGGCAGACGCTGCAGGACGCCGGTTCGCCGATCGTGCCGCCGTATGACCGGGCGCCGCAGATCATCGGGCGTTACTCGCGCACCAACCTGCCCGGCGGCGTGGACGCCTCGGTCGAGACCGACTACACGCAGTTCAAGTCGGTGCGCTCGCTCACGCTGCAACCCAACGCACGGCGCAGCTACGCACTGGCGCAGCTGAGCCGGCCCTGGCAGGCGCCGGGCTGGTTCGTCACCCCCAAATTGCAGCTGCACTCCACCAGCTACGAATTCGACGGCACCCTGGCCAACGGGCGCAACACCGCCAGCCGCACGCTGCCGACCTTCAGCCTGGACAGCGGCCTGGTATTCGAGCGTGACGCCAGCTACTTCGGTCGCAGCTTCCGCCAGACACTGGAGCCGCGCGCGTTCTACGTCTATACGCCGTATCGTGACCAGAGCCTGCTGCCCAACTACGACTCGGCCTCCAACGACTTCAATTTCGCGACGATCTATACCGAAAATGCGTTCGGTGGCCATGACCGGATCTCTGACAACAACCTTCTGACCCTGGGCGCCACCACCCGCCTGCTGGACCCGGACACCGGTGCCGAGGCCGCCCGCTTTGGCATTGCGCAGCGCTTGCGTTTCAAGGACCAGCTGGTCACGCTGCCGGGCGCCGCACCTGTGAGCGAGCGCCTGAGCGATGTGCTGCTGGGTGCATCCATCAACTGGGACCGCAGCTGGAGTTTTGACTCCACCGTGCAGTACAACCCCAAGACCCGCCGCTCGATCCGCTCCACCGTGGGCGGGCGTTACAGCCCTGGCGACCACCGCGTGGTCAGCGCCGCGTACCGGCTGCAGCGCGGTTTGAGCGAACAGATCGACGTGGGCTGGCAGTGGCCCATTGGCAACCTGGGCGGTGAAGGGCGCTGGTACAGCGTAGGCCGCCTGAACTTCAGCCTGCAGGACCGCAAGCTGGTCGACTCGGTCATCGGCTTTGAATATGACGCCGGCTGCTGGCTGGGTCGCGTGGTGATGGAGCGTCTGCAAAGCAGCACCTCGTCGTCCAACAAGCGCATCCTGTTCCAGCTGGAATTCATTGGCTTCACGCGGCTGGGCTCCAATGCCCTGCAGACACTGAAGGACAATATCCCCCGTTACCAGTACCTGCGCGAGCAGGTGACGGCGCCCAGCCGCTTCAGCAACTACGAGTAGACAAGACCATGCAACACCGCAAACCCGTACCGACGCTGGTTTTCCTGGCCGCGTCTGTGGCAGTCGGGGCGGCCGCCCTGACACCGCTGGCCGGCCATGCGCAAGGCCTGCGTGTGGCGCCGCAGATCGGCGCGAGCCGGACCAGCCCCGCGGCGCAGCCGTCGGGCCCGCGCCAGGCGGACTACATCGTGGCGGTGGTCAATTCCGAACCCATCACCAACAACGAGGTGCGCGCGCGCCTGGTGCGCGTGGAGCAGCAGATGACCCAGCAAGGCGGTGCGCTGCCCCCGCGCCAGCAGCTGGCGGGTCAGGTGCTGGAGCGCCTGATCAGCGAAAAGGCCCAGTTGCAGCTGGCCCGTGAGACCGGCGTCAAGGTGGACGAAGTGACGGTGGACCAGGCAGAGCAGAATGTGGCCCGGCAAAACCAGATTGAAGTTCCGGAGCTGCGCCGCCGGCTGGCCGCCGACGGCATTGCGCTGGCGCAGTTCCGCGAGGAGCTGCGCAACCAGCTGTTGCTGACGCGCATTCGTGACCGCGAGGTCGAACCGCGCGTGAAGGTGTCGGATCTGGAAGTCGACCAGTTCATCCAGGAGCAGCAGGGCAGCAACGACCTGTCCACCATGGAGCTCAACCTGGCCCAGGTACTGGTGGCCGTGCCCGAGGGCGCAACCAGTGCCCAGGTGGCCGCGCTGCAGGCCAAGGCCGAGCGGGCCCTGGCGCGCGTGCGGGCGGGCGAGGATTTTGCCCGCGTGGCGCGCGAAATGTCCGATGCGCCCGGTGTTGCCAGCTCCGGCGGCCAGATGGGCTTGCGCCCGGTGGACCGCTACCCGCAGCTGTTCATCAACGCCGTGCAGACCCTGCCTGACGGCGGCCTGAGCGGCATCATCCGCTCGGGTGCGGGCTTTCACGTGCTCAAGGTCATCGAAAAGCGCCAGGCCGGCATGCCGGGTGTGCATGTCACGCAAAGCCGGGCGCGCCATATCCTGTTGCGTCCTACAGCCCAGTTGAGCGAATCGGCTGCGCGGGAGCGCCTGGCAGATTTCCGCAAGCGCGTACTGTCCGGCACGGCCGACTTTGCCCAGCTGGCCCGCGAGAATTCGCAGGACGCCAGCGCCCGCAGCGGCGGTGACCTGGGCTGGGCCAATCCCGGCCTGTTTGTACCGGAGTTCGAGGACGCCATGAACGACCTGCAACCCGGCGAGGTGTCCGAGCCCCTGGTGTCGCGCTTCGGCGTGCACCTGATCCAGCTGCTGGAGCGCCGCCAGGCGACCCTGAGCCAGCGCGAGCAGCGCGATATCGCACGCAACCTGGTGCGCGAGAAAAAGCTGGAAGAGGCGTACACCGCCTGGGTACAGGAAGTGCGCGGCCGCGCCTACGTCGAGTTCCGCGAGCCGCCTCAATAATGCTGCCTCCACGCTCCCCCACTGCTTGTGGGTCGCTGCTTCCCCTGGAGTTCTTCGTGCCTTGGGACAGCCAGGTGGCGTTCAATTCGGGCTGCTCATGAAACACATCGCCCGCAAGCGTTTCGGACAGCACTTCCTGTCGGACGCGGGCATCATCGATGCCATCGTGCGCGAGATCGCGCCCTTGCCTGGCCAGCCCATGGTGGAAATCGGCCCCGGCCTGGCCGCTTTGACGCAGCCGCTGGTGGAGCGGCTGGGCAAGCTGACCGTGATCGAGCTGGACCGGGATCTGGCCGCGCGCCTGCGCAGTCACGGACAGCTGAACGTGATCGAATCCGACGTGCTGAAGGTGGATTTTGCGCAGGTGGCAGCTTTGCTGGCTGCTCCCAGACTGCGTGTGGTCGGCAACCTGCCCTACAACATTTCCACGCCGATCCTGTTTCACCTGCTCGATTTCGTGAGCGTGATCGAAGACCAGCACTTCATGCTGCAAAAGGAAGTGATCGACCGCATGGTGGCGCAGCCCGCCACCAGCGACTACAGCCGCCTGAGTGTCATGCTCCAGTGGCGCTACGCCATGGACAACGTGCTGTTCGTGCCGCCTGAATCGTTCGATCCGCCGCCGCGCGTGGACAGCGCCGTGGTGCGCATGGTGCCGCTGGCGCAGCCGCCCGACGTGGATGTGCGGCTGCTCAGCGAACTGGTGCAGGTGGCTTTCAGCCAGCGGCGCAAGCTGCTGCGGCATTCCCTGGGCAAATGGCTGGAGGCGCGCCAGTTTGGCGGCGCGTTTGACCTGCAGCGCCGGGCCGAGGAGGTGCCGGTGCACGAATACATTGCGCTCACGCAGGCTGCAGCGCAATAAAAAACCCGCCACAAGGACGGGTTTTGAATTCAGGGGTGCTGCGTAACCGGCTTTGCCGGGCCGCTGGCACAGCCCCCGGACAGGGGGGAGGCGCAGCCTCGGGAGCGAGCCTATTTCAGGCCGCTGCCAGCCAGTACCCTGCGTTGAAGGGGCTGCTCATGCGCAGCGCCAGGGGGGATACATCCACCAGTTTGTCGGTGGGCATTTTCTCGCCGGATTCGGTGGTCAGGTCGATGCCGGTCGGCGCTGCGGCGGCGGTCACGCCTTCGGCCGTGGGTGCCTCGTTCGCCCGTTCTGCTTGGCTGTTTTGTGCAGAACGGGCTACAGAAAAGAATAGAAGCATCGGAAGGGTATCTTCCGGTCCGCCCAGTAATCCGCTGTGTCGCGGAAGATGTCCAGCAGCTGTTCGCGTGCTTCCTTGTCGAACTTGGCGTTGGCAGGGATCTGCTCAAGCACCACGACGAAGCCGGGCTGCGGGCCCGACTTGTGCAGCGGGTCGGTCATGCAGTCGTACAGCGCGTCGAAATTCTTGCCGAAGTGCGACGGGAAGGTGAACTGCTGGGCGATCATGTCCAGCACGTCCTGCTTGCTCTGGGCGTTGGCCAGGTTGGCATAGAGGAAATGCTGGCCGAGCGACTGCGCGGCCTCATGCAGGTCCTGCACCCGGAAGGCGCGGATCGACTGCACGATGTTGGTCCTAACGGTACGAAGTGGCGTATCCATCTCCGCTTCTCTTTCCATAGTCAAAAACAAATCCCGCTTCATCGGCTACTCCACAATCTTGCGAAAGCTCGCGTAATGGTCGGCGGTATAGAAACAAGCATGTGGCGCCCGGCTTGGGCCGCCACACACAATGCGCCGGGCACCCCGGTCGCGTGAACCTGGCGTCTTGACGGTGTATTCGCGGTAATAACCGCGTTTCTCGGCCGGGAGCAAACGCTCGCGGTTGCCAAACACCGTGCCATCCTTGTCATACGGGAACGGTCCGCCCTGGCGGATCAGTTCATAAGTCTCCTGGCCTTGTCTGGGCAGTTCTGCCAGACGAACCGTGGCTGAGCGACTGTCTGTCAGCCCGTCTGCCGGGCCCTTGGCTTGCACCACGTTGGGGACAGTGAACACTGTCGCCAACAAGAGGCTAGTGAGTGCAAACTTGACAGCAGCGACGCGCGCCATGGCGAAAGTTTTGGGGGACCTGTTGTTCTAGGGACGCCTTTGAGAACCCCGGGTAAACCCGGAAATTCAAGAGCGCTAGTGTGACTGATCCGACCCGAAAACGCAAGCGGCTGCACAAATTTTGAGCAGCCGCCTGGGGTCATTCAGGGCCGGAAACCCTGAAATTTGTGGGTACTAACTTTTGATTTAAGCCTTACCGGCTGGCATTTGCGTCAGCCACTGTGAGTGCTGTCATGTTCACGATCCGGCGCACGGTGGTGCTGGCCGTCAGCACATGCACCGGTTTGGCCGCGCCCAGCAGCACGGGACCCACGGCGATGTTGCCGCCTGCCGCCGTTTTGAGCAGGTTGTAAGAAATATTGGCTGCATCGATGTTGGGCAGCACCAGCAGGTTGGCATCGCCCGACAAGGTGCTGTGGGGCATGAGGACAGCTCGCGCGGTGCCATCCAGCGCCACGTCGCCGTGCATCTCGCCGTCCACCTCGAGCCAGGGTGCCTGCTCGCGCAGCAGTTCCAGGGTGCGGCGCATCTTCACGGCGCTGGGCTGGTTGCTGCTGCCGAAATTGGAATGGCTCAGCAGCGCCGCCTTGGGCTTGAGGCCGAAACGCATCATTTCCTCGGCGGCCATGACGGTGATCTCGGTCAGCTCTTCGGGCGTGGGGTCGTAATTGACGTGCGTGTCCACCAGGAAGACCTGGCGTCCCGGCAGCATCAGCCCGTTCATGCAAGCGTAGATCTGTACATCCTGCGGCGTGCTGGGGCTGCCGCCTGCGCGCTTGCCGATCACCTGGTCGATGTAGTGCAGGTGCATGGCCGTGGTGCCCCAGGTACCGCAGATCATGCCGTCCACATCGCCCTTGTGCAGCAACATGGCGCCGATCAGGGTCAGGCGCCGGCGCATCTCGATCTTGGCCATCTGGGCCGTGACGCCCTTGCGCTCGGTCATGCGGTGGTAGGTCTGCCAGAAATCACGGTAGCGGTGGTCCTGCTCGACGTTGACCACGTCGTAATCGAGCTCTTCCTTCAGGCGCAGGCCGAATTTCTCGATGCGCTGGGCGATGATGGCGGGACGGC
>CAZUJD010000143.1:0-7977 GCA_964620025.1 uncultured Ramlibacter sp.
AGCAGCAGGAAGCTGTCAGCGTGGTCCTTGCCGAAGACTTCCTTGAAGTCAATGCCATTGGCGCGCTCGTTCTTGCGCAGCGTCTGCACGGACGTCGTGCCCGTGGTGGTCGCCACGTTCTTGCCGTTCAGTTGAGCGATGCTGGTGATGCCGGAATTGGCCTTGACGGCAATGCGCACTTCTTCCACGAAGGTCGTCACGGCAAAGGACACGTCCTTCTGGCGGGTGGCGTTGTTGGTCGTCGAGCCGCACTCGATGTCCACGGTGCCGTTTTGCACCAGCGGAATGCGGTTCTGCGAGGTCACGGGCAGGTACTTGACTTCCAGCTTGCGGCCGGCGGCCTTTTCGACGTTGGCGATGATGCGCTGGCAGATTTCAACGTGGTAGCCAGCGTACTTGCCGTCACCCAGGGTGTAGGAGAGTGCACCGGACGAGTCACGCACGCCCATGGTGATGACGCCAGAGGCCTTGGCCTTGGCAACGGTGTCATTGGCTTGCGCAAAGGCGCCGCCAGCGATGGCCAGGACGGCGAGAGCCAACAGATGCTTCTTCATAGATATCTCCTTGTGTGAAGCGTTAGGGATACGGGAACAACGAAATTCTAGAGAACCGGGCTTGCGGGAATACCCTGTGCCCGGTGCAAAAGAAGGATTACAGCCTCAGAAAGGCACCTGGTCTGTAGGGTACTTCCAGAAGTCACGCAGAAGGTAACTGACCGGCAGGTTCAGCGGGGTGTTTTTGGGCGGAATCGGCTTGGCAAACCATTTGTCGTACACGGGGTAGATCTCGCGGCTCACGATCAGGCGGCGCATTTCGTCGTCCACCACTTTCTTGAAATCCGGATCGTTCCTGGACAGCATGATGGCCAGGGGCTCGGTCGTCAAAAACTTGCCCACCACCTTCAGCGCAGCCGGATTGGGACGGTTGGCCGCCAGGCCATACAGAAGCACATCGTCCATGACAAACGCTTCGGCCTCGCCTTTTTCGACCATTTCGACAGCCCGGGCATGGTCGGGGGCCTCCAGGATGGTGATGCCCATGAGGCGCTCACGGTTGGCCTGATCCGCCGCTTTCAGGGGCGTCGTTCCCTTGGTGGAGACCAGCCGCTTGCCCATCAGGTCTTCGATACGGTCCACGGGACTGTCGGCCTTGACCAGCAGACGGGCACCGGTAATGAAATGCGGGATGGTGAAGGCCACCTTCTGGCGGCGCTCGGCATTGTTGGTGGTGGAGCCGCACTCCAGGTCGGCCTTGCCCTCCTCTACCAGCGCGATCCGGTTGGCCGGCGTCACCTGCAGGAATTCCACCGGTACATTTCTGACGCCCACTTTCCTGCCAACAGCCTCGGCGACTTTCAGGCACAGGTCCAGCGCATACCCCACCGGCTTGCGGCTGACCGGGTCGAGGTAGGAAAACGGCACTGATGATTCACGGTGCGCAATGACGATCTTGCCGCCACCCTTGACGCGCTCCAGCACCCCGTCGGCCTGGGCAGCCGTCGCGCAACAGGCCATTGCCATGGCCCCAATCAATCCCCAACGTGGTGCGTTCATTTTCATCCTGTACAACGTGTCAGAGGTAAGCAGTCTTTGTGCCCGGGTTGGTTTCAGGCCTCGGGACGCAAGGGTTGCGTCAGTTTTTCAGGTACCAGGAGCGCTTCGAGCTGCGCCCGCGTGTGGATGCCCAGGTTTTCAGCCACCTGGTCGACCGGCGCGCCGCTGGCGATCGCTGTCTTGGCGATCAGCGCGGCCTTTTCATAGCCGATCACGGGGTTCAGCGCGGTGACCAGGGTGATGGATTCACGGACGCGGCGCGCCAGCAGGTCATGGTTGGCCTCGATCCCCGCCACGCAGTTGACCTGAAGCGTGATGCAGGCCTGGCTCAGGTGCTCGATGCTTTTGAACAGGCTCCAGCCCATGATGGGTTCAAAGGCATTGAGCTGCAGCTGGCCTGCCTCGGACGCCATGGTCACCGTGATGTCATTGCCAATGACTTCAAACGCCACCTGGTTCATGACCTCCGGTATCACGGGATTGACCTTGCCCGGCATGATCGACGAGCCGGCCTGGCGCGGTGGCAGGCGGATGTCGCCAAAGCCGGCCTGCGGGCCGCTGGACAACAGTCGCAGGTCGTTGCAGGTCTTGCTGAGTTTGGTGGCCACGCGCTTGAGCACACCCGACAGTTGCACAAAGGCACCCGTGTCCTGGGTGGCCTCGATCAGGTTGTGCGCCTTGACCACCGGTATGCGGCTTTCTTCGGCCAGGTACTTGCAGGCCAGTTCTGCATAGCCATGCGGGGAGTTGATGCCCGTGCCAATGGCCGTGGCGCCGAGGTTGATTTCCTGGATCAGCGCACGGGCTTCCCTGAGCCGGGCCTCGTCTTCCTCGAGCATGACAGCATAGGTCGAGAACTCCTGCCCCAGTGTCATGGGCACGGCGTCCTGCAACTGGGTGCGGCCGATCTTCAGCACACTGCTGAATTCATCGGCCTTTGCTTCGAAGCCACGGCGCAGTGTGGCCATGGAGCCCAGCAAGCGGTCAATGCCCGACCACAGCGCCAGACGTACCGCCGTGGGATACACGTCATTGGTGCTCTGGGAGGCGTTGACGTGGTCATTGGGGTGCAGGACGTCGTAGCGGCCCTTTTCGAAACCGAGTTTTTCAAGCGCGAGGTTGGCAATCACCTCGTTGGCATTCATGTTGGTGGAGGTACCGGCGCCGCCCTGGATCACATCCACCACGAACTGGTCGCGGTACTGTCCGGCGATGAGCTTTTCGCAGGCACTCATGATGGCCGCGGCACGCTTGCGGTCCAGCACGCCCAGTTCGGCATTGGCGCGTGTGGCCGCCTTCTTGACGAAACCAAAGGCCCGGATCAGGTCCGGCATGGCCGACACGCTGGTGCCTGAGATCGGGAAGTTCTCTACCGCACGGGCCGTATGCACACCCCACCAGGCATCGGCGGGAATCTGCTTGTCACCCAGGAAATCATGCTCGACGCGGAAGGCTTGAGACATTTCGTTACGGCCATTTTTGCAATGGCGCGAACTGTAGATGTCGCCCCTGTGAAAGGCCAATGCTGTTTGCGCGGCGGGTTATGCAAAAAATTTATGGGGCATAAAAACGCCTCAGTTTGGTGCATTGTGGGCCAACAGGTAATCCCAGAGCGCCTGCGCCGTCCCCTTGGGAGCTTCTTTGCCCACCGGTTTTTCCCGGTAGGCCCGCACGTCCATCGTCATGTCCAGGCCCAGCATGCCAGGCGGCGCCGCGTTGACCAGACGGCGCGCCCTCAACTCTTTCTTGACCGCGCTGTGGGGCAGGAATGCCACGCCATGCCCCTCCAGTGCCATCACTTTCAGGCCTTCGGCCATGTCGGTCTCATACACGCGGTCCAGGTGGATGGCCGTACTGGATTGCTTGAGGATCAGGTCGGTCACGCGGCCCAGATAGGCGCCGGGCGCATAGCCCAGATAAGGCAGCGGCTGGCCAGCGCGGCCCGGCAACCGGAACATCGGCTCCCCGTCCGGTCCCGGTTTGACGTAGGGTGACAGCACCTCCTGACCCAGCGTGACCATCTCATAGCGGTCAGCGTCCAGCTGGAATGGCTGTGATGCATGGTGGTAGGCAATGAGCAGGTCGCAGCCGCCCTCCACCAGGCGCATCACGGCGTCGTGCACGTTCAGGGCAATCAGCCGGCTTTTGATGGGGCCGAATTTTTCGCGCAGGCTGGACACCCACGCCGGGAAAAAAGTGAATGCCAGGGTATGCGGGACCGCGAATTCAATCACGTCCTGCCCGGCCGCCGAATGGCCGCGCAGCATGGCACGGGTGCTCTGCAGGGCCTGCAGCATTTCCAGCGACTGGGCATACAGGGTTTCACCTGCCGGCGTCAGCCGCGTGGGGTAAGAGCTTCGGTCAACGAGGTCAGTGCCGGCCCAGGCTTCCAGCGCCTGGATACGCCTTGAGAACGCGGGCTGCGTGACGTGGCGCAGCTGCGCAGACCGGCTGAAACTGCGGGTTTCAGCCAGGCTGACAAAGTCTTCCAGCCATTTGGTTTCCATGAAACTATTATGGACGCCCCCGTACGGCCTTCGGCCGCCCCCCACTGGGGGGCAATGCAGCGGACCGGCAAAGCCGGATCCGCGCATTACCTAATTGGCTGGCTCGTCAAGTTACTGGTCGGCGGTGCTTTGCTGTTGCAGGGACCACATCTGGGCGTAGCGTCCATCCATCGCCAGCAGCTGTGCATGCGTGCCGCGCTCAATGATGCGGCCGGCCTCCATCACCAGGATCTCGTGGGCATCCACCACGGTGGACAGGCGGTGGGCAATGACCAGCGTGGTGCGGCCGCTGGCGGTGGCACGGAGTTCGCCCTGGATGGCACGTTCGTTGGCGCTGTCCAGTGCCGAGGTGGCCTCGTCAAAAATGATGATGGGCGGGTTCTTGAGCAGGGTGCGTGCAATGGCCACGCGCTGTTTTTCGCCGCCCGACAGCTTCAGGCCGCGTTCACCCACCATGGTCTGGTAGCCGCGCGGCGTGGACTCGATGAAGCCGTGGATGCGCGCTGCACGTGCGGCATCTTCCACCTCGGCACGGCTGGCGCCGGTGCGGCCGTAGGCAATGTTGTATTCCACCGTGTCGTTGAACAGCACCGTATCCTGGGGCACGATCCCGATCGCCTGGCGCACGCTGGCCTGGGTGACTTCGCGGATGTCCTGCCCCGCGATGGTGATGCGCCCGTCCTGCACGTCATAAAAGCGGTACATCAGGCGCGCCAGAGTGGATTTGCCCGAGCCTGACGGGCCCACCACCGCCACCGTCTTGCCGGCGGGGATGTCAAAGCTCACGTCGTGCAGGATCTGGCGGGCCGGTTCATATGCAAAGTTCACATGCTCGAAACGCACGGCCGGCAGGTGCAGCCCGGCCAGCGGCTGCGCGCCCGGCGCATCGGCCACCTCGCGTTCCTTTTCCATCAGGGTGAACATCTTGTCCAGATCCACCAGGCTTTGCTTGATCTCGCGGTACAGCACGCCCAGGAAGTTCAGCGGGATGTACAGCTGGATCATGAAGGCGTTGATCATGACCAGGTCGCCCAGCGTCATGCGCCCGGCCACCACGCCCTGCGTGGCCCGCCACAGGATGGCCACCAGCCCGATGGCAATGATGAGCTGCTGGCCGGTGTTCAGCAGGCTCAGCGTGGTCTGGCTCTTCAGGCGCGAGCGCCGCAGTTTCTCCAGGCTCTCGTCATAGCGCCTTGCCTCGAAGCCCTCGTTGTTGAAGTACTTGACGGTTTCGTAGTTGAGCAGCGAGTCCACCGCCTTGGTGTGGGCGGCGGAATCAAACTCGTTGGCTTCCTTGCGGAACTTGGTACGCCATTCGGTCACAGTGACCGTGAAGAAGATGTAGACCACCAGCGCAGCGATGGTGATCCAGGCAAACCAGGCGTCGAACTTCACCGCCAGGATGGCCAGCACCAGCGTCACCTCGATCAGCGTGGGCACGATGCTGTACAGCGAATACGAGATCAGCGATTCAATGCCGCGCACGCCGCGTTCGATGTCGCGCGTCATGCCGCCGGTCTGGCGCTCCAGGTGAAAGCGCAGGCTCAGGGCGTGCAGGTGCTCAAAGGTCTGCAGCGCAATGCTGCGCGCGGCGCCCTGGGTGGCTTTGGCAAACACCAGCTCGCGCAGCTCGGTGAACAGCGACGTACTCAGGCGCAGCAACCCATAGGCCACCAGCAGCCCGATGGGCACCACCAGCACGGCGGCCGGGTCGCCGGGCTTGAACGACAGACTGTCCACCAGATCCTTGAGGACCAGCGGGACGCTGACGTTGGCCAGCTTGGCGCCCACCATGAAGGCCAGCGCCGCCAGCACGCGCCATTTGTACTGCCACAGGTACGGCAACAGGCGGCGCAACGTGGCCCAGTCGGACTTGCCGGCGGCAGGCGCAGGGGCACCGGGTGAGGGTGAGGCAGAAGAAGGTGCAGTCAGTTCGCCAGAGCGGCGCATGGGGGACAATCAGGATGGTTGTTTACCCGGAGATTGTGCCCATGTCCTCCAACTCAAGCCCCGCACCCGCCATCCTGCCCACAGACAAGGAACTGGTACTCAAGGTCATCCCCATGCCGGCGGACTGCAATGCCAACGGCGACATCTTTGGCGGCTGGGTCATGGCGCAGGTGGACCTGGCGGGCTCGGTGGTGCCTGCCCGGCTGGCGGAAGGTCGCCTGGCCACGGTGGCGGTCAACCAGTTCATCTTCAAGCAGCCGGTGCGTGTGGGAGACATCCTGAGCTTTTTTGCCGGGGTCACGCGCATCGGCAACACATCCATCACCGTCCAGGTCGAGGTCTATGCCGAGCGCTATGGCGCCCAGGGGCAATACGTCAAGGTCACCGAAGCTTCGCTGACCTACGTGGCGATTGACGACAGCGGCAAGCCCACGCCCGTGCGCAAGGCCGGCACGGCCCGCTGAGTACGCCCTCAGAATTTTCCGTGGCGGCCCTCGCCTGCCGCGAAGCGCCCCGCCCCTTGCAGCGCATCGCCGATGCGATGCTTGCCGCGCTCCCATTCCTGGTGCAGCGCCTGGGCCAGCGGCAGGTCCCACTGCACATGGGCACTCATGCGATCGGCGTTCATGGTGTCTTGCGGAAACCTTGCCAGTTCCCGCGCCAGCGTCACCGCGGACTCACGCGCCGAACCGGCGGGAACCACCCGGTTGGCCAGGCCCATGGCCAGAGCCTCAGGCGCCTGTACCTTGCGCCCGGTCAGGATCAGGTCCATGGCATGGCCCATGCCGACCAGCCGCGGCAGCCGCACGGTGCCGCCATCGATCAGCGGCACGCCAAAGCGGCGGCAATACACACCGAAATAGGCGTCTTCTTCCATCACCCGCAGGTCGCACCACAGGGCCAGTTCCATGCCGCCGGCCACGGCCGCGCCGCTGACGGCGGCAACCACCGGCTTGGACAGCAACAGGCGTGAAGGGCCCATGGGGCCCAGCGGCTGCAACTGGCCTGGCTCGAAGTCCAGACCGGCCAGCGCCCTGGGTTCGCCTTCGCCCCGCGCCAGGCGCGCACCCGCCTGAAGATCCCAGCCTGCACAGAAATGGCCATGCGCCCCGTGAAACACGGCCACACGCGCCTGGTCATCGGCATCAAACGCCACGAAGGCCTCATGCAGGCGGCGCGCCGTGGCTTCGTCCACGGCATTGCGCACCTGCGGCCTGTCCAGTGTCACGACGGTGACGTCGCCCAGCTTCTCGATCCGCACGGATTCATTCATGCCTCCATTAGCCGTGATGCCCAAGCGACACCGTATGCGGAAGAACCCTGTAACCGGAAGAAGTACGGCCAGATATAACCGAGCCACACAAGACAACCGGCACATCTTTCAGGAGACACGGTGCAAGTTTTTCAATTGCTGATCAGCGGCATATCGCAAGGCTGTATCTACGGCCTGATCGCCCTGGGCTTTGTGCTGATCTACAAGGCCACCGAGACCGTGAGCTTTGCACAGGGCGAACTCATGATGCTGGGCGCCTTCGGCGGCCTGGCCTGCATGACGTTTCTGGGCTTTCCGTTCTGGCTGGCCGTCATCAGCGCCATTGCCGCCATGGCAGTGTTTGGCGTGCTGCTGGAGCGCATCGTCATCCGTCCCATCCTGGGGCAACCCGCTTTTTCCATCGTCATGCTCACCATCGGCATCGGCTATGTGGCGCGCGGGCTGATCACCATGATCCCCAACATCGGCACCGAGACCCACACCTTGCCGGTGCCCTACAAGGACATGATCTGGAAACTGGGCGGCGACGCCAACGGCATCGGCGCCCTGGTCATCAACATCGAGCAGGTGGTGGTGATTGCCTCCACCGCCATGCTGTGCGCGCTGCTGTTTGCCATGTTCCGCTACAGCAAGATCGGCATTGCCATGCAGGCCTCTTCGCAGAACCAGCTGGCTGCGTACTACATGGGCATTC
>CAZUJD010000144.1:0-7959 GCA_964620025.1 uncultured Ramlibacter sp.
GCCTCAAACGCCATGCCGGCGCTCATGGCGCCATCACCGATGATGGCCACCGCATGGCGGTCTTCGCCCTTGTGGCGCGCGCCCAGCGCCATGCCCAGGGCCGCCGAGATGCTGGTGGACGAATGGGCGGTGCCGAAGGTGTCGTATTCGCTTTCCGCACGCTGGGGAAAGCCGGACAGGCCGCCCAGCTGGCGCAGGCTGCCCATGCGCTCGCGCCGCCCCGTGAGGATCTTGTGCGGATAGGTCTGGTGGCCCACGTCCCACACCAGGCGGTCATGCGGCGTGTTGAAGACGTAGTGCAGCGCCACGGTCAGCTCCACGGTCCCCAGGTTGGAACTCAGGTGCCCGCCGGTACGCGATACGCTGTCCAGCACATAGGCGCGCAGTTCATCGGCCAGCTGGCGCAACTGCGTGCGTGGCAAACGGCGCAGGTCGGCCGGGTCATTGATGGTTGCTAGCAATGTCATTGCGTCAGTTTTTCCGGTTGACCACCATGTCGGCCAGCGCACGCAGCGCCCGTGTGTCGGACAGTCCGCTGGCGTCCAGGGCGCTGATGGCCTGCGTGTACAGCTCCTGGGCGTAAACGCTTGAGCGGTCAAGCCCCAGCAGCGACACATAGGTGGGTTTGTCCTGGGCGGCATCCTTGCCCGCCGTCTTGCCCAGCGTGGCCGAATCGGCTGTCACATCAAGAATATCGTCCACCACCTGGAAAGCCAGGCCGATGGCAGCGCCGTAGCGCTCCAGCGCATCCACAGCCGTTTGGCCGGCCTGCCCACACGCCGCCCCCATCATCACGCTGCCCTGCAGCAGGGCCCCGGTCTTGAGCCGGTGCATGCCTCGCAGCTGGTCCTCGGTCAGGGCCCGCCCTACGCTGGCCAAATCGATCGCCTGGCCGCCTGCCATGCCGGCACTGCCCGCGGCCCGCGCCAGCAGGCGGCACAAGCTGGCCTGGATGGATGCCGGGTAGGTATCACCCTCGGGCACCAGCAGTTCGAATGCCAGCGCCTGCAGGGCATCGCCCGCCAGCAGCGCCGGCGCCTCGCCAAACTTCACATGTACCGTCGGCTTGCCCCGGCGAAGCACGTCGTTGTCCATGCAGGGCATGTCGTCGTGAACCAGCGAATAGGCGTGGATCAGTTCCACAGCGCAGGCGGCACGCAGGGCCGCTTCGGGGTTACCGCGAACGGCCTCACTGGCGGCCAGCACCAGCAGCGGACGCAACCGCTTGCCGCCATCCAGCACGGCGTAGCGCATCGCCTCGCCCAGCCCGGCCGGTGCATCGGCTTGCACCCACTGCGCCAGGGCCTCTTCGACACGGGCCAGCCGCAGGGCACTCCAGCGTCCCAGCTCAAAGGCCTGCATATCGTCTTTCACTCTTGCGTCCACGTCTTGAGTTTTCCTTCGTCCAGCACCTTGACCTGGTCTTCCACAGCCTCCAGGCGTTCGCGACAAAAAGCCAGCAGCTGGGCCCCCCGCTGGTAACCCGTCAACAGCTGTTCCAGCGGCATCTGGCCGTTTTCTATGCGTCCCACGAGCTGCTCAAGTTCCTCCAGCGCAGCTTCATAGCTGGCCGGCACCGGCAGGTCATTCGGGGGGGCGCTGGCCTTGGGCATAAGGTGGACTGTTCGAGGGTGCAAAGCGGCGATTTTAGGCGTGTATCGCCCACTTGAACGATGGGGCGGGGGTACAATCGCACTCCCTTCCTCCGGCGACCCACCGGAAATCCCGTTCTTTCCCGCGCCAACCTCCTTTGGGGGGCGACACGCACCCTGCCCCTTCATAGGGGGAGTCTCTAGGTCAGGTCACCCATGTCTGATTTAAGTCTTCAACTGCAGCAGGCCGCAAGCCAACTTCCAGTTTCCAGCTACTTCGACGAGGCGCTGTTCCGGCGCGAGCTGGATGTCATCTTCCAGCGTGGGCCCCGTTATGTGGGGCACCAGCTGTCCGTGCCCCAGGTGGGCGATTTCCATGCCCTGCCCCAGGAGGGCGAGGGCCGCGCCCTGCTGCGCACGCCGCATGGTGTCGAGCTGGTCTCCAACGTGTGCCGCCACCGACAGGCGGTCATCCTGAAAGGCCGCGGCTCGGTTCATGCGAATGCGGCATCCGGCGGCAACATTGTCTGTCCGCTGCACCGCTGGACATACAGCGCAGGCCAGGGCGCGACCGCCGGCACGCTGCTGGGCGCACCGCATTTCGCACAGGACCCCTGCCTGAACCTGCGCAACTACCCACTGCAGGAATGGAACGGCCTGCTGTTCGAGCACAACGGCCGCGATATCGCAGCCGACCTGGCCGGCATGGGTCCGCGCGCCGAACTCGATTTCACGGGCATGGTGCTGGACCGCGTGGTCATGCACGAGTGCAACTACAACTGGAAGACCTTCATCGAGGTCTACCTGGAGGACTACCACGTGGGTCCATTCCACCCGGGCCTGGGCAGCTTCGTGACCTGCGAGGACCTGCGCTGGGAATTCAAGGACCAGTACTCGGTGCAGACTGTGGGCGTGGCCAACCGCCTGGGCAAGGCCGGCAGCCCGGTCTATGAACGCTGGCAGAAGGCCCTGCTGGAGTACCGCAACGGTGAACCGCCCCAGTATGGCGCCATCTGGCTCACCTACTACCCGCACATCATGGTCGAGTGGTACCCCCATGTGCTGACCGTGTCCACCCTGCACCCGGTGAGCCCCACCAGGACCTTGAACATGGTGGAGTTCTATTACCCCGAGGAAATCGCTGCCTTCGAGCGCGAGTTCGTTGAGGCGCAGCAGGCCGCCTACATGGAAACCTGCGTCGAAGATGACGAAATCGCCGAGCGCATGGATGCCGGCCGCCAGGCCCTGGCCCGGCGCGGTGACAACGAAACCGGCCCCTACCAGAGCCCGATGGAAGACGGCATGCAGCATTTCCATGAGTGGTATCGCGACGCCATGGGCATGGCCCGGCCACTGACCTGATGCAAGCGCTGTGGATGGTGCTGGGGTCGCTGTTCTTTGCGACCATGGCGGTGTGTGTCAAGTTTGCGTCCGCGTACTTCAACGCTGCTGAACTCGTTTTCTACCGCGGACTGCTGGGCATGCTGTTCATGTGGCTGCTGGCGCGCCGCCAGGGAGTGGGTCTGGGCACGCAGTATCCGGGCATGCACGCCTGGCGCAGCCTGGTGGGCGTGATGTCGCTGGGCGCCTGGTTTTACGCCATTGCCTGGCTGCCGCTGGCCACGGCCATGACGCTCAATTACATGAGCAGCGTCTGGGTGGCGGCCTTCCTGATCGGTGGCACGCTGATCGCCTGGAAGCCGCGCGACGGCACCGCCACCGCGCTGCGCCAGGGGCCACTGGTGCTGACGGTGCTGGCGGGATTTTCCGGCGTGGTGCTGATGCTGCGGCCAACCATCGAGCAAAACCAGATCTTCGCCGGCCTGATCGGCCTGATGTCGGGTTTCATGGCGGCATTTGCCTACATGCAGGTCATGGCCCTGGGCAAGCTGGGCGAGCCCGAAAGCCGCACGGTGTTCTACTTTGCGCTGGGTTCGGCCGTGGCTGGCGGCGGTGCCATGCTGGTTACCGGCGTCTCACCCTGGGACTGGCAGCACGCGCTGTGGCTGATACCGGTGGGGCTGCTGGCCTCGCTCGGGCAACTGTGCATGACGCGCGCCTACAGCCATGGCGCCACCCTGGTGGTTGCCAATTTGCAATACTCCGGCATTGTGTTCGGGGCGCTGTACAGCGTGCTGCTGTTTGGCGACCCCATCCCCGCTGTGGGTTGGGCCGGCATGGCGCTGATCGCGGGCAGCGGTGTCGCAGCCAGCGTGCTGCGGGCAAGGGCAGCGCCTAATGCTCCGGCCGAAGAACATTGAAGGATTGATGATGTATTCCACGCTCATTTCTGCGTCGCAACTGCTGGCCCTGCGTGACAGCGCGGCGCCTTGCATGGTGTTTGACTGCAGCTTCGACCTGATGAACCCGGCCGCTGGCGAAGCGCAATACCGAGAGAGCCATATCCCCGGCGCCGTTTACGCACACCTGGACACGGCGCTGAGTGACAAGGGCATGCCCGATGCCGCCACCGGCAAACTCCGGCCACCGGCGGACGCTGCGTCCGGTGGACGCCATCCGTTGCCCAGCCGCGAAAAGTTCGCCGCCTGGCTGTCCAGCGTGGGCTTTGACAACACCATGCAGGCCGTGGTGTACGACCGCCAGGGCGCCAACTATTGCGGACGGCTGTGGTGGATGCTGAAGTGGGCCGGCCATGACGCCGCAGCGGTGCTCGACGGCGGATTGCAGGCCTGGCAAGCCGCTGGCGGCAGCTTGGCCGCGGGCACCGAGGCGTCGCACTTCCAGTCCAACTTCCGGTTGGGCGAGCCGCTTCGCAAGCTGGCCACCACGCAATCCGTGCTGGCGGCGCTGGAGAGTGCGCAAACCGTGATCGACGCCCGCGCGGCGCCGCGCTTTCGTGGTGAGGTCGAGCCGCTGGACCCGGTCGCCGGTCACATCCCCGGAGCTCTGAACCGCCCGTTCCAGTCCAACATCGGACCGGAAGGCAGCTTCAAACCCGCAGCGCAGCTGCGCAGCGAATTTGAAGCCCTGCTGCAAGGCCGTGACCCCAACAGCGTGGTGCACCATTGCGGCAGTGGCGTCAGCGCCATCCCCAACCTGCTGGCCATGGAAATCGCCGGGCTGGGCCAGGCGGCGCTGTACGCAGGCAGCTGGAGCGAATGGTGCGCCGACCCTTCGCGGCCGGTGGCACGCGGCTAAAGGGGCCTGCCCGCCCGGGCATCCGCCCGCGCGGAGCGCACCAGGGCCCGCCCTGCGCGGTACAGCAACCAGCCCAGCAGCGTGCCCCCCAGGGTGGCCAACAACAGCCAACCCATCTGGTTGCAGCCCTCACGGCCGCCGGTACCGATGCACCCCACGGCCGTGATCGCCGTGAAGCCGCCGCCCGCAATCATCACCCAGGCCATCAGCAGCCCGCCACCAATGGCCAGCGCATAGCCCAGCAGTTGCTTCATGAGCGCCCCTTTTCATGTTGCGGCCGTTCGGACCAGACCAAATCGTACCTGTTTGCCGATGGGCAGCACAACGCGGCTAGACTGCGCCCATGACGACAACTCGCATCCTCACTGGTCGCTCCCTCGTGGCCCTGGCTTGTGCGCTGGCAACGGCTGGTGCGGCAGCGCAACTCAAGGCCCCCCGCAGTGGCGGCCCTTCCCTGGTGACACCCCAGGTCACAGTGCCGGCTCCCGTGCAGGCCCCCGTGCCGGTCGCGCCAGCCCCGGAGGCAACGATCGCAGACGAAACAGCACAGAAGGAGAACGCGGGCCGCATGGCAGCCCTGGGCTGGCTGCTGCTGCTGGACCGCAGGGACTGGGGCACCGCCTGGGAAAACTCAACACAGGCGTTTCGCAACCAGGTACCCATCGCCACGTGGATGGACGCCATACCCAAGGTGCGGGAGCCCCTGGGCCCGCTGGCTTCGCGTGACCCGCTGGAAACCGCCTACAAGACTGCCCTGCCCGGCCGTCCGGCGGGCGACTACGTGACGGTCGTGTTCGCCAGCCGCTTTACCAACAAGCCTGACCTGCAGGAAATCGTGACCACCGCGCGCGACACCGACGGGCGCTGGCGCGTGCTGGGTTACTCGACCCGCTGAATCCGCACCGCAGCGGCGGTGCCTAGTGCGAATGCGCCAGGCCGCTGACCACGGCAACCATCGCGATGCCCACCAGCAGCCAGGCAATCTGGGCCGCCGTCTGGCGCGCGCTCAGGCGCTTTTGCAGCTGCGGTATCAGGTCGGCCAGCGCCACATAGACAAAACTGCTGCTGGCCACCACCAGGAAGTACGGCAGGTAATCGTGCAACTGCTCCACCAGGAAGAAGCCTGCAATCCCGCCCAACGCGGTCACTGCGCCCGCCAGTGACACCTTGACCAGCGCCGCACTGCGATTGCGGCTGGACTGTCGCAGCACGATCAGGTCGCCCATGTGGTGTGGCACCTCGTGCGCCAGCACGGCCAGCGCCGCCACAGCGCCCAGGCGCAGGTCGGCGATGAAGGCCGAAGCGATCAGGATGCCGTCGCCAAAGCAGTGGACGCTGTCACCGGTGAGCACGGCCCAGCCGCCCCCCTTGGCTTCAGTGTGATCATGATGATGGTGATGTCCGTGACCGTGTTCAGCATGGTCATGGTGATGCTCGTGTCCGTGGTGCCACAGCTCGGCCTTGTCGAGCAGGAAGAAAAACACCACCCCCACCAGCAGCGTGGCAAAGAGCTCCTTGGCACCCGCCTGCGATTCAAAGGCTTCGGGCAACAGATGCATGAAGGCCGTGGCCAGCAAGGCGCCCGCGGCCAGGCTCAGCAGGTGCTGCGGGCCCACGCGGCCTTGCTGGGTCCGGTCGGCTCCAGCCACCGCACCCAGGCTCATGAGACCAGCGGCCAGCCAGACGCTGCCGATGCCGGCAGCCAGGGTGGCGATCACGATTGCTATCAATGTCATGGCACTTGGACAAAAAACTCACAAAAAAGGCCGCTTGCGCGGCCCTGGTCTGGCGGGGCGAAGTCAGGCCACGCCGTTGGCCTTGAACCATTCCAGCGCGCGCTTCCAGCCGTCTTCAGCCGGGCCCTGGCGGAAGCTGGGGCGGTAATCGGCATGGAACGCGTGCGGCGCGTCAGGGTACACCACAATCTGCGACGCCCTGGACGCCGCGTTCCCGCCGGCCAGGGCAGATTTCATCTTATCAACGGTGTCAAGGGGGATGCCCGCGTCCTTTTCACCATACAGGCCCAGCACAGGTCCGTTCATGGCCGCAGCCACATCCACCGGGTGGCGCGGAGTCAACGGGGTGTTGTTGCCCACCAGACGGCCATACCAGGCCACGCCCGCCTTCACACGAGGACTGTGGGCGGCATACAGCCAGGTGATGCGCCCACCCCAGCAAAACCCGGTGATCCCGACCCTGGCCGTGTTGCCGCCATTGGCTCCGGCCCACTGGACGGCAGCATCCAGGTCACCCATGACCTGTTCATCGGGCACCTTGGCCACCACCTCAGCCATGAGCTTGGCCATCTCGTTGTAGGACATCGGGTCGCCCTGGCGCTGGAACAGTTCCGGCGCGATCGCCAGGTAGCCTGCCCTGGCGAACCGGCGTGCCGTGTCGGCAATGTATTCATGCACGCCAAGGATTTCCTGGATCACCAGGACCACGGGCAGGTTGGTCTTGCCGGCGGGCGCGGCACGGTAGGCCGCCATCTTGAAACCGTTGACATCGATGGTGACCTCACCCACATCCAGTCCGTCGGACGGCGTCTTGATGGCACTTTGCGCCATGATGGGCATGGCCGTGGCCGCGTAGCCCACGCCCAGGGCCACCTTCAGGGCCGTGCGGCGCGTGGCACCGTCTTCTGTGGTTTTGCCGGGCAAGAGCGAATCGAAGTCAGCCTGTCGGTCGTCACGCAGCATCGTTGGTCTCCATCAGGTGTTGGGCAATGGTTTCGAGAGTCTAGGCAAGCCGGAGAATTTTCGCCCATATGGGGGCATGGCTGGCCTGTGCGCGCAGGGCTCGTCCACACCGCCGGCCCGGCCATGCCGATCGCCGTATAGTGCCGCGGTCAACTACCCAGGAATTTTCATGCCCACCATCCGTGTCGAAATGTTTGAAGGCCGCACACCCGAACAGAAGAAAAACCTCGTCAAGGCCCTGACCCAGGCCGCTTCGCAAGCTCTTGGCAGCAAGCCCGACAGCATTGACGTGATCCTGTACGACATCAAGAAGTCCGACTGGGCCACGGGTGGGGAGCTCTGGTCGGAAAAGAAATAGCCCCTGCGCGTCAGTGGGCCTTGTCCCAGTTGGGCCCCACGCCCACCTCGGCCAGCAGGGGTACCTTCAGGCGGGCCACGCCCGCCATCAGGCGGGGGATTTCCGAACGCAGCCAGTCCACTTCGCCATCGGGCACTTCGAACACCAGTTC
>CAZUJD010000145.1:0-680 GCA_964620025.1 uncultured Ramlibacter sp.
CACGCGCGTGGTGTCACTGGAAGCCACGGCCGGCTTTGACGCCCATTCGGGCCCGATCCAGGCCACCGGCCGCGCGCTGGATGTGGCGCTGAACGGCGAAGGCTATATCGCCGTGCAATCGGCCAACGGCACCGAGGCCTACACCCGCAACGGCAGCTTTGACGTCACGCCCGAAGGCGTGCTGATCACCAGCGGCGGCCTGAACGTGCTGGGCGACGGCGGCCCGCTCACGATCCCCGCCGGCTCGCAGGTCAGCATTGCCGGTGACGGCACCGTGACCGCCCACCCCGGCGGTGGCGGCCCGGCCCAGACCGTGGGCCGCATCAAGCTGGTCAAGCCCACCGAAGAAACACCGCTGCGCAAGGGGGCCGACGGCCTGCTGCGCGATGTGAACGGCGAAGACCTGCCCGCCGACGCGACCGTGCGCGTGATCGCCGGTTCGCTCGAAGGCAGCAACGTCAACGTGGTGGAGGCCATGGTCAACATGATCTCGGCCGCCCGCCAGTTTGAAACCCAGATGAAGCTGCTGCAGAACGCAGAGCAGAACGACCAGCGTGCCGCCCAGCTGCTGGCCGCCCCCCGATAACCCCCGCACGCCCCCAGGAGCCCCGCCCGGGTGCGTTCCCACGCGAATGCCCAGACCGGCCAGGAAGCCCAGCAGACCCAGCAGGACGCCATAA
>CAZUJD010000145.1:690-1621 GCA_964620025.1 uncultured Ramlibacter sp.
GCTGTACCAGAACATGCGCCAGGCCGGCGGTCAATCCACCCAGCAGACGCAGCTGCCCACGGGCCTGCAGCTGGGCACCGGCGTGCGCACCGTGGCCACTTCGCGCAACTTCAGCCAGGGCGCGCTCACGCAGACCGGCAACAACCTGGACATGGCGCTGAACGGCCAGGGCTTCTTCCAGGTGCAGATGCCCGACGGCACCACCAACTACACCCGCGACGGCTCGTTCCAGGTGGACGCACAGGGCCAGCTGGTCACTTCCAGCGGCTACGCCGTGGTACCGGCCATCACCATCCCCGCCAATGCGCAGAGCATCACCGTGGGCCGCGACGGCATCGTGTCGGTCACGGTCTCCGGCAGCACGGCCACGCAACAGGTCGGGCAGCTGCAGCTGGCCAGCTTCATGAACCCCGCCGGCCTGGAGCCGCGCGGCGGCAACCTGTTTGCCGAGACCGCCGCCTCGGGCACGGCCCAGACCGGCAACCCCGGCACCAACGGCCTGGCCGTGGTGACACAGGGCTCGGTGGAAGGCTCCAACGTGAACGTGGTGGAAGAACTGGTGGCCATGATCCAGACCCAGCGCGCCTACGAAATCAACTCCAAGGCCATCCAGACGTCCGACCAGATGCTGGCCCGCCTGGCCCAGCTGTGATGCCCCTGTTGCCTGAAGGAACCGACGCCATGAACACCTCCCGCGCCTGCCTCACCGCCCTGGTCGCCGCCCTGTCGGGTTGCGCCACCGTGGCCGACCCCAAGGTGGACTTTCACCCCACCGTCGCCCAGGCTGCCCAGCCCGCGCCCGTGGCCGCACCGGCGCAAGGCGCCATCTTCCAGGTGGCCACGCACCGCCCGCTGTTTGAAGACCGCCGCGCCCGCCTGGCCGGCGACACGCTGACGATCCAGATCGAAGAGACCGTCAACGCCAGCCAGC
>CAZUJD010000145.1:1631-2512 GCA_964620025.1 uncultured Ramlibacter sp.
ATCAACCGCAACGGCTCGATCTCGGCCTCCATGACTGCGCTGCCGTTCGCGTCGACCAATTTCCTGGGCCGCCTGAATGCCGGTGGCGAGTCCACCGTGGTCGGCGGCGCCGACGGCAAGACCGACACCAGCAACAACTTCTCCGGCACCATCACCGTGGTGGTGCAGCAGGTGCTGCCCAACGGCAACCTGCTGGTCTCCGGCGAAAAGCAGGTGGGCGTGAACAAGAACGTGGACGTGCTGCGTTTTTCGGGCATCGTCAACCCGGCCACCATCCGCGGCGGCAACGTCGTGAGCTCCACCCAGGTGGCCGACGCCCGCATGGAACAGCGCGGCCGCGGCGACATCGGCCGTGTGCAGGGGCTGGGTTGGTTGTCCCGCTTTTTCCTTTCCATCGCCCCCGTATGAAAAAGCCCCTCACCTTCCTGCTGGCCGCGGCCATCAGCCTGTCGCCCCTGGCAGCGCACGCCAACGGCGGGCGTGAACGCATCCGCGACCTGGCCAGCGTGTCGGGCGTGCGGGTCAACCAGCTGATTGGCTATGGTGTGGTGGTGGGCCTGGACGGCAGCGGCGACGCGACCAACCAGGTGCAGTTCACCGGCCAGAGCGTGCAGTCGCTGCTCAGCCAGTTCGGCGTGGCGCTGCCCCCGGGCGTGACGCCGCAGATGAAGAACGTGGCGGCCGTGATGATCACCGCCGCCCTGCCCGCCTTTGCGCAGCCGGGCCAGCAGATTGACATCACCGTGTCGTCGCTGGGCAATGCCCGTTCCCTGCGCGGCGGCACGCTGCTGCTCACGCCGCTGCGCGGCGCCGACAGCCAGATCTACGCGATGGCCCAGGGCAACCTGGTGATCGGCGGCGCGGGCGCGTCTTCGGGCGGC
>CAZUJD010000145.1:2522-7909 GCA_964620025.1 uncultured Ramlibacter sp.
ACGTGATCCACCTGGAGCTGAACCAGACCGACTTTTCCACGGCCCGCGCCGTGGCTGACGCGATCAACCGCAAGCTGGACAGCGTGGGCGACCGCGCCGACGCTGCCGTGGCGCTGGACGGCCGCGTGGTGCAGGTGCGCTTTCCGGGCAACACCAACCGCGTGGGCTTCCTGTCAGAGCTGGAAAACATCGAAGTGGCGCTGGCCGCGCCGCAGGCCAAGGTGATCATCAACGCCCGCAGCGGCTCGGTGGTGATGAACCAGTCAGTGCGCCTGGGCGCCTGCGCCGTCGCGCACGGCAGCCTGTCGGTCACCGTGGCCAGCACACCGGTGATCAGCCAGCCCAACGCCCTGAGCAACGGCCAGACCGTGGCCGCTGAAAAGTCCGACATCAGCGTTCAGCAGGGTGCCGGTCAGCTGTCGCTCGTGCCGGCCAGTGCCGACCTGGCCGACATCGTCAAATCCCTCAACGCGCTGGGCGCTACCGCGCAGGACCTGATCGGCATCCTGCAGGCCATCAAGGCCGCCGGCGCACTGAAGGCGGAGCTGGAGATCATCTGATGGGCCTTGACGCAACGTCGCGCGCCGGTGGCGCCCTGGGTGTGGACAGCCGTTCGCTGGACTCGCTCAAGAGCGAGGCCGCGCGCGACCCGCGCGGCGCGGCGCGCACGGCTGCCGTGCAGTTCGAGTCCATGTTCATGCAGATGGTGCTCAAGAGCATGCGCGACGCCACCATGAAGGCCGAAGGCGCCGGCCCTGGCGGCGACACCTTCACCAGCATGCTGGACCAGCAGATGGCCAAGCAGTTTGCCGGCCGCCCGCAGGGCCTGGCCGACATGATCGAAAAGCAGCTGTCGCGCCACATGCAGAACCTGCCGCCGGTCTCACCCGCCAACCAGGCCGCAGCCGCCGCCACGACCGGGCTGGCCCCGCTGGCCGCCCCGGCCACCGCGACCGCCGGCGTGCCCTCGGCCAATGCCGCCGCGTTCGTCCAGAAAATGCTGCCGCATGCCCAGGCCGCCGAGCGCGCCACCGGCGTGCCGGCGTCGTTCATCCTGGGCCAGGCCGCGCTGGAGTCGGGCTGGGGCAAGGGCGAGATCCGCAACGCCGACGGCACGCCGTCGCACAACCTGTTCGGCATCAAGGCCACCGGCTGGAGCGGCGACACGACCGACGTGATGACCACGGAATTCGAAGGCGGCCAGTCGGTGCGCCAGGTGGCGCGGTTTCGCAGCTACGGCTCGTACACCGAGGCGTTTTCTGACTACGCCCGCATGATCTCCAGCAGCCCGCGCTACGCCGCCACCGTGCGCAACGCCGGCACGGCTGAAAGCTTTGCCGCCGGCATGCAGCGCGCCGGCTACGCCACCGACCCGCAGTACGCGGCCAAGCTGGCACGCACCATCAACCACACGCTCGCCGTGCAGCGGGCCATGGGCTAGGACCCGCAGACACCATGACATCGTCCCTGCTCAACATCGGCAGCAGCAGCCTGGCGGCAGCGCAAGGCTCGCTCAAAACGATTTCGCACAACATTGCCAACGTCAACACGCCCGGCTACTCGCGCCAGGAAGCCGTGCTGGAGACCGCCGGCGGCATGTACACCGGCGCCGGCTTCTTCGGCCGCGGGGTGGAGATGTCCACGGTGCGCCGCCAGTACGACCAGTTCCTGGCCGCGTCGGTGCAGGCCGGTGCCTCCCGCGCCGCCTTTGACATGGCACGCTCGGGCGCGCTGGACGGGCTGGACGCGGTGTTTGCCGACCCCGAGCTGGGCATCGGCGCCGCGGTGGACGCGATGTTTGCCGCGGCCGGCGACATGGCCAACCGCCCCGGCGACCTGTCGGCGCGCCAGGCCTTCCTGTCGCGCGTGGACCAGCTGGCACAACGCATCAGCAGCGTGGGCGCGCAGCTGAAGTCGCTGGGCCAGGAAGCCAACGCCCGCATCGGCGGCTCGGCCGGGCTGATCAACAAGCAGCTGGGTGAGATCCGCTCGCTGAACGAACGCATCGCCCAGGCGCAGGTGACGGGCCAGCCGCCCAACGACCTGCTGGACCAGCGCGAGGCCTCGCTGCAGGTGCTCAACGGCCTGCTGCCCATCACCAGCGTGCCCTCACCCGACGGCACGCTGAGCCTGTTCACCGCCAGCGGCGCAGCGCTGCTGGTGGGCAGCCAGCAGGCCAACATCACGGCGGTGCCCGACCCGGCCGACACCACCCGCACCGCGCTGCAGCTCAACCGCGGCGGTGTGTCGCAGGTGCTGGACGAAGCCGCGCTGGGCAGCGGCAGCGTGGCCGGGCTGATGCACTTTCGCGACCAGGACCTGGCCAGCGCCCTCAACCAGGTGGGCCGCCTGGCCATCGTGGCCGCCGACCAGCTCAACAGCCAGCAGGCCCGCGGCGTGGACGCCAGCGGCCAGCAGGGCCAGCCCCTGCTGACCGTGGCCGCCCCCGTGGTGCGCGGCAACACCACCAACACCGGCGCCGCCACCCTGGGTGCGAGCGTGAGCAACAGCAGCGCGCTCATGGCCAGCGACTACCGCGTGGACTGGAACAGCGGCGGCTACACCGTGACGCGCCTGGCCGACGGCAACCAGACCACGGGCGCGGCCTTTCCCGCCGTGATCGACGGGCTGAATTTCACGATGGCGGGCGCACCGGCCAACGGCGACTCCTTCCTGGTGCAGCCGTTTGCCGCCGCCGCCAACGGGCTGGGCGCACGGGCGCTGTCGCCCACCCAGCTGGCCACCGGCTTTGCGGCCACGGCCGAAACCGCCGCCACCAACAAGGGTACGGGCAGCATCGCCGGCTTCACGGTGCTGCAGCACAGCGCCAACACCGCGCTGCCGGTCACCATCAGCTTCAACAGCCCGCCCACGACCTTCAACATCACCGGCCTGGCCAGCGGCAGCCTGACCAACGTGCCCTACACCGCCGGCCAGACCATGCCGCCGGCGCCGGCCAGCTACAACGGCTGGACGATGGTGCTGGACGGCGCGCCCGTGGCGGGCGACACCTTTACCGTGAAGCCCAACACCGCGCCCGGCCAGGACAACCGCAACGCGCTGGCGCTGGGTGCGCTGGCCGATGCGGCCGGCGTGAACGGCGCCACGCTCAACGAGGCCTATGCCGCGCTGGTGGGCGAAGCCGGCGTGCGCGTGCAAAGCGCGCGCGACGGCGCCGCCGTGTCGCAGCAGATGCAGGCCGACGCCACCGCACGGCTGCAAAGCGTGTCAGGCGTGAACCTGGACGAAGAGGCCGCCAACCTGCTGCGCTACCAGCAGGCCTACCAGGCATCGGCCAAGATCATCCAGGCCAGCCAGACACTGTTTGACGCGCTGCTGTCCGCCGCCGGCCGCTGACCCCTGAGGAAAACCCACCATGCGAGTCACCTCCCTAGCTTCTTCCCAGGCCACGTTCCAGGGCATCGAGGCGCGCCAGAACGCGCAAAACCGGCTGCAGAACCAGCTGGGCACCGGCCTGCGCGTCAATTCACCCGGCGACGATCCGCTGGGCGCCGCCCAGGCGGAAATGGCGCGTTCGCGGCTGGCCCGGCTGGCGCAGGACCAGCGCGCAGCCCAGCTGGCCACCAGCGTGCTGTCGGCCGCCGATGCGGCGCTGGCCGAAGGCGTGGGCATGCTGCAAAGCGTGCGTGAAACCCTGGTGGCCGCCGGCAACGGCGGCTACAACGCCACCGACCACCAGGCGCTGGTGGTGCAGCTGCGCGCGACACGCGACCGCATGATGGAGCTGGCCAACACGCGCGACGGCGCGGGCGGCTTTGTGTTTTCCGGCCAGGGCAGCACCGGCGCACCACTGGTTGCCGGCGCCACACCCACCTGGAACGCGGCCTCGGGTGTGCAGCGACTGGGTGACGGGGCAGAGTTTGTCGCCACCGTGGACGGCCGCGCGGCCTTCATGGCCCAGCCGCAGGGCAACGGCGTGTTTGTCACGGACTCGGCCCCGGGCAACACCGGCAGCGGCTGGATCAACCCCGGTGACGTGACCGATCCCACCCAGCTCACGGGCCAGAACTACAGCATCACGCTGGCCGCAGGCGCAGGGGGGCTGGAATACACCGTCACCAACCTGAACACCGGCAGCGCACTGGCCGCCGGCGTGCCGTACGTGGCCGGCAGCGCGATCACGCTGGATGGCCAGCGCGTGAAAATCTCGGGCACACCGGCCGCGGGCGACAGCTTCACCGTGGGCCCGGCCGGACAGCAAAGCATCTTCCAGACGCTGGACGATGCCATCGCCACACTGAGCCAGACCTACAACCCCGCCACCTACTCACAAGGCCTGGAACGCGCCCAGGTCAGCCTGGACGGCGCACTGGACAGCCTGGTGCTGATGCGATCGGTCGTGGGCGCCGAACTGCAGCGCGTGGACAGCGCCGTGGCCGGCAACACCCAGGAAGACCTGCACCTGCAGCAGCGGCGCAGCAACCTGGTCGACCTGGACTACGCCGCCGCGATCTCGGACCTGCAGAACAACCAGACCGCCATGCAGGCGGCCATGCAGGCCTATGCCAGCGTGGCCAAGACGTCGCTGTTCCAGCTGCTAGGCTGACTCGCACACCTCCCGCACCAGCTGGCCCGCCGCGGCGCTGGAAATGTTCAGCAACTGCCCCAGCTCGGCGTAATCGTCGGGCAGCGCGGCGTTGTCCCAGCCGGCCTGCGAATGCCGCGCGATGCGCACGGCCAGCATCACGCAGCGCGGGCCCGGGCGCACCGACTGGCCCGGCTCCGTCATGTTGCGCAGGAAATCCGGCAGGCCCCACTGCGCCATCAGCGCGTGCTCCAGCGCGGCCAGCTCCACGCCCAGCACCGCCCTTTGCACATCCACCGACCGCAGGGCCGGATCGGCCTGCTGACGACGCGCCATCTCCAGCGCCTCGTCAGGCGCCTCGCACCACAGCAGCAGGCCGGCAAAGTTGTCCAGCAGCGCGGCCTGGTGCAGCACCTCGGCGTCTTCGTCCTGGCGCTGGATGGCAAAGGCCGCCGCCAGCCGCGCCGCGCGGTGCGAACGGTCAATGGCCTGCAGCGCACCGGCCAGCGCTTCGGGTTCACCGGCCAGCCGGTCCTCCAGCACGGGCGGGTTGGCCAGGTGGGTGAAAAACGGTTCGATGCCCAGCATGACAATCCCTGCCGTGACGGTCTCCACCGGCGTGCGCAGCCGGCTGCCCAGGCGCTGCGACACGCAGGCCAGCACGCGCAGCGTCATGAGCGGGTCATGCAGCACGGTGTGGGCCAGCGAATTGGCGTCGGCGCGGTCGGGCATCTGCTGCCACGCGGCGATGGCGTCGCGCGTGCTGCGCAGCACGGGTATCTGCACCGTGCCCAGCGCGCGCACCCACTGTGCGCAGGAATCAGGATGGATGGTGAGCATG
>CAZUJD010000146.1:0-2331 GCA_964620025.1 uncultured Ramlibacter sp.
TGCTGGCAGACAGCGCCGTGGCCCTGGGTCTGCCGCCCGACCGCTCGCAACTGCGCCACCAGGTGGTGCCCGGCGACGAGGTGCTGCGCCTGCTGTCGCAGGCCCTGTATGCCGACCTGCGTGAGGGCCACCCCGATGGCGCGCGCGCCACCGAGCGGCTGGCCATGGCCCTGGTCACCCGGCTGCTGCTGCGCGAGCAGGGCCGCGCCGCGGGCCCGGCCCAGGGCGGTCTGGACAAGGCGCGGGCCCATATCGACGCCCACCTGGGCGAACCCCTGACCCTGGAAGACCTGGCCACTGTGGCCGGCATGAGCCTGTTCCATTTCTGCCGGGTGTTTCGCGAATCCGCCGGGATCACGCCCCACCAGTACATCGTGGGCCGGCGCATGGAGCTGGCCTGCCGCCTGCTGTGGTCGGCTCGGCTGGCGCCCGGCGGTGGTCCCGGCATGCTGGACATCGCGCTGGCCTGCGGCTTCAGTTCGCAAAGCCACTTTGCGGCGCAGTTTCGTCGCCACACCGGCCAGACACCGCGGCAGTGGCAGCGCAACCTGGGCAAGGCCGACGACGCGCCCGCAGCGAGCTGAAAAGCCCGTGTGAGTTGCCTGCGCGACAGCTTTTCAGGGTTTGCCTGAGGCGGCGCGCGCAAGATTCCGCCAAGCGGCGCGCCGCGCCGCAATTTCGGGCCAGACCGCGGCAGATGCCCCCGGCACAGTGATGTCTCCTACAACCACAACGGAGACGTCGATGCAAAACCCTGCCCTTGCCCACATCACCCGCCGCACCCTGCTGGGCGGCCTGGCCGCCAGTGCGTTTGGCGCCCATGCCAGCGTGCCAGCCGGCAAAACCGATCTGCTGATCGGCCAGAGCGCACCGCTCAGCGGCGCGATGGCCACGCCCATGGCCAACGTGCTGGCCGGCCAGCAACTTGCCATGGACGAAACCAACCGCAAAGGTGGCATCGGCGGACGCAGGGTGCGCCTGGAAATGCTGGACGACGCGTTCGAAACGAAGCGCACGGTGGACAACGTGCGCACGCTGGTCGAGGAAAAGAACGTGCTGGCCCTGATGGGCACGGTCGGCACCGGCCAGACGCTGGCGGTGCTGCCCTACGTCGCCGAAAAGCGCGTGCCGCTGATCGCCGCCTACAGCGGCAGCCCGGTGCTGCGCGCCAAGCCCAACCCGTATTTCTTCACCACGCAGGCCGCCTACGACGACGAACTGGTGCGCATTGTGCGCAACCTGCTGGCCGTGCAGGCCAAGCGCATTGCCGTGGTCTATCAGGACAACGAATTCGGCAAGCTGCTGCTGCCCATCGCCGAGAAGATCATTGCGGCCGAAGGCGCCACGCTGGCCGGCTCGCGCTCGCTGCAAAGCACCGGCGCCGATTCTGTGGCCGCGGCACAGGCAGTAGCCGGCATGAAGGCCAACGCGGTCATGATGCTGGTCGCCGGCCCGGGCGTGATCGGCTACGTCAAGGCCAACCGGGCCTACACCGGGCTGCCGGTGTACACACTGTCGCTGTCGGCGGGCTCGGCCATCCTGAAGGCGCTGGGTGACGACGCCCGCGGCCTGGCGGTGGCCCGCGCCACACCCTACCCCTGGCGCGCCACCACGCCGCTGGCCAAGGAGTTCAATGCCGCCATGACCAAGGCCGGCAAGGAAGTCGATTACGACCACTACCTGGGCTACATCAACATGCAGGTGGTGTTGGCGGGACTGCGCGGCGCTGGCCGCAACCCGACACCGGAATCGATGCGGGAATCGATGGAGAAGCTGAACCGGCTGGACCTGGGCGGCTATGTGATGGAGTTCGGCCCGGACCGGCGCCATGGCTCGAACTTTGTGGAGATCACCGTGGTGGGACCCAGGGGCAATTTCATCCGGTGAGGGTGACCCGGGCAAACTTGCGCTTGCCCACCTGCACGACATAGGTGCCGGCGGCCAGTTTCAGGCCCTTGTCGCTCACCACGGCGCTGTCCACGCGCACGCCACCGCCGTCAATCAGCCGGCTGGCTTCGCTGGTGGATGGGGCGAGCCCCGCGGCCTTGAGCAGCGCGCCGATGCCCATCGGCGCGCCGGCCAGTGCCATGGCCGGGATGTCGTCGGGCACACCGCCCTTGCTGCGGTTGATGAAGTCCTGCTCGGCCGCGTCGGCCGCTGCGGCATTGTGGAAGCGGGCTGTGATTTCCTTGGCCAGCTGGACCTTGGCCTCCTTGGGGTTGCGCCCGCCTTCGACCTCGGCCCGCAGCGCGGCGATCTCAGCTTCGCTGCGAAACGACAGCAGCGTGTACCAGCGCCACATCAGCGTGTCGCTGATGGACAGCACCTTGG
>CAZUJD010000146.1:2341-7887 GCA_964620025.1 uncultured Ramlibacter sp.
TGGCGAACATGGTGTTGGCGTCTTCGGTCACGCCGATGTAGTTGTTCTTGCTCTTGGACATCTTGTCCACGCCGTCCAGGCCCTCCAGCAGCGGCATGGTCAGGATGCACTGCGGCTCCTGGCCGTATTCCTGCTGCAGGTGACGCCCCATGAGCAGGTTGAATTTCTGGTCGGTGCCGCCCAGTTCCAGGTCGCTCCTGAGCGCGACGCTGTCGTAGCCCTGCATCAGCGGGTACAGGAACTCATGGATGGAGATCGACGTGCCCGCGCTGAAGCGGTCGTGAAAGTCGTTGCGCTCCATCATGCGGGCCACGGTGTAGCGTGAAGCCAGCTGGATCATGCCGCGCGCGCCCAGCGGATCGCTCCACTCGCTGTTGTAGCGCAGCTCGGTCTTCGCCGGATCCAGGATCTTTTCGGCCTGGGCCTTGTAAGTCTCGGCATTGACCTTGATCTGCTCGGCCGTCAGCGGCGGGCGGGTGGTGTTGCGCCCCGACGGATCGCCAATCATGGAGGTGAAGTCGCCAATCAGGAAGATCACCGTGTGCCCCAGATCCTGAAGCTGGCGCATCTTGTTGAGCACCACCGTGTGGCCGATGTGGATGTCCGGCGCCGTGGGGTCCAGCCCCAGCTTGATGCGCAGCGGCACACCGGTCGCTTCGGAACGGGCGAGTTTTTTCACCCAGTCGTCTTGCGGAATCAGCTCCTCGCAGCCGCGCAGCGTGACGGCCAGCGCCTCACGGACACGGTCGGTGACCGGAAAATTTGTAACTGAAGCTTGATTCATAAGGGTTTTTTCAGATGCCGGGGTGGGTTGGCTGGCTATACTGCCCCCCAACGCTGTGCCGGATTTTAATTGGCGCAGTTTTTGCAAATCGACCGACTGTAGTTGGCGACTTGTAAACGTAGGGAACCATCCTGCCCAAGTGCGGGACTTACCGGCTCATTCTGGGGACTCTTCTTTTGAACAACGGCTTGACCGCCGCCGGGGACGCTTTGCTGTCCCGGCTGGCCCATACCATCCAGCACCACCCCAAGCACGTCACCGCCCTGGTGGCCGCCCTGTTGCTGGGCGGCGGGGGTGGCGCCTATGCCGTGGCCTCGCTCGCGCCCGATGCCGCCGACCTGCCCGTGCGCCAGGTCGTCGAGGCTGTGGAACCCCTGCCGCTGCAGGCCCAGGCCGACCTTCTTGACGCCCACAGCTTCAAGCTGTTCCGCTCGGACATCACCCGCTCCACCGACACCGCCGAAGCGCTGCTGCAGCGTCTGGGCATCAACGATGGTGCGGCCGCAGTCTTCCTGCGCAACGACGCCAATTTCCGCAACAGCCTGCTGGGCCGTGCCGGGCGCACGGTCACCGCCGAGGCCAGCGACACCAACGAATTGCTTCGCCTGAGCGCCCGCTGGACGCCCGAAGACGACGGCCAGTTCACCCGCCTGGTCATTGAAAAGACGCCGCAGGGCCTGGCCTCCCGGCTTGAAAAGGCCCCTCTGAGCGCCACCACCCGGCTGGGCAGCGGCACCATCAAGTCGTCGCTGTTTGCCGCCACCGATGAATCGCGCATCCCTGACGCCGTCGCCGTGCAGATTGCCGAAATCTTCTCGGGCGACATCGATTTCCACCGGGCGCTGCGCCGTGGCGACCGTTTCAGCGTGGTGTACGAATCGCTCGAAGCCGATGGCGAGCCACTGCGCACCGGCCGCGTGCTGTCGGCCGAATTCGTGAACAACGGCAAGACCTACCAGGCCATGTGGTTCCAGGAACCCGGCAGCAAGGGCGGCTACTACACGCTGGACGGCCAGAGCCTGCGCCGCGCCTACCTGGCTTCGCCCATGGAGTTTTCGCGCGTGACCAGCGGCTTCAAGATGCGCTTTCACCCCATCCTGCAAAAGTGGCGGGCCCACCTGGGGGTGGACTACGCTGCCCCCACCGGCACGCCGGTGCGCAGCGTGGGCGACGGCGTGGTCGAATTCGCCGGCGTCCAGAACGGCTTTGGCAACGTGGTGTTCGTGCAGCACCGCAACCAGCACGTGACCGTCTATGCCCACCTCAGCCGCATCAACGTACGCCGTGGCCAGAGCGTGAGCCAGGGCCAGAACCTGGGTGCCGTGGGCTCCACGGGCTGGGCCACCGGGCCGCACCTGCATTTTGAATTCCGCGTGGGCGGCCAGCACCAGGACCCGATGACCATTGCCCGGCAAAGCGAGTCCATCCCCGTGTCGGCAGCAGCCAAACCGCAATTTGACAAGGCGGCCATGAGCGTGCGTGTGCAGCTGTCGGCGGCGGGTTCGGTCCAGCAGGCCAGCGCCCAGTAACGCTCGCACAGCGCATGGCTGAGCTGTACATCGGCCTCATGTCGGGCACCTCGCTCGACGGTGTGGACGGTGTGCTGGCAGATTTTTCCACCACCCCGCTGCGCGTGCGTGCGCACGCCGCGCTGTCGTTTGACCCTGCATTCCGGGCCCGGTTGCTGGCGCTGAACACCAGCGGACCGGATGAAATCCACCGCGCGGCCGAGGCGGCCCACACACTGGTCCAGGCCTATGCCGCCGTCGTGGCGCAGTTGCTGGCGGCGTCCGGGGTGCCAGCCGGCGAAGTACAGGCCATCGGCGCGCACGGCCAGACGGTGCGGCACCAGCCCGGCGCCTTTGGCGCCACCGGCTATACCACGCAGATCAACAACCCCGCCTTGCTGGCCGAACTGACGGGTATCGACGTGGTGGCCGACTTTCGAAGCCGTGACGTCGCCGCCGGCGGTCAGGGTGCACCCCTGGCACCGTTCTTCCACCAGGCCCAGTTCGCGCGCCCGGGCGTGACGGTGGGCGTGCTCAACCTGGGCGGCATCTCCAACCTGACACTGTTGCGCGCCGACGGCACCATGACCGGTTTTGACTGCGGGCCGGCCAACGCGCTGATGGACGGCTGGTGCGAACTGCACACCGGCCGGCCTTACGACGACGCCGGCGCCTGGGCCGCCGCCGGCACGGTGCATGCACCCTTGCTGACCCATCTGCTGGCCCACCCATACTTTGCCCAGACCCCGCCCAAAAGCACGGGGCGCGACTTGTTCAACCGCGCCTGGCTGGACACGGCGCTGGCGTCACAGGGCCCTCTGGCACCGGTCGATGTGCAGGCCACCCTGGCCGAGCTGACCGCGCGCAGCTGCGCGGCCGAACTGCAGCGCCACGGTGCGCAGGCAGCAGAGCTGGTGGTGTGTGGCGGCGGCGCCTTCAACACGCACCTGATGCGGCGCCTGGCCACCTGGCTGCCCGGCGTGGCGGTGCTCTCAAGCGAAGAGCGCGGCCTGCCCCCGCAGCAGGTTGAGGGCGCGGCCTTTGCCTGGCTGGCGCGCAAGGCCATGCGGCGTGAAGCGCTGGACCTGAAAAGCACAACGGGCGCCCAGGGCGCCCGTGTGTTGGGGGGGATGTACCCGGCCTGAGGGGCGCCAGGCCTCACCAAACCGGGAACGCCGCTTCGGGGGCAGCGACACACGCGGTGAGGCGCCTGGGGCCCTGTTCTTCAGGTCGAGAAGCTGGAACCGCAGCCACAGGTACTGGTGGCGTTGGGGTTCTTGATGACAAATTGCGCGCCTTGCAGGTCTTCCTTGTAGTCGATCTCGGCACCCACCAGGTACTGGTAGCTCATGGCGTCGATCAGCAGCGACACGCCATTCTTGGTCATGACCGTGTCGTCTTCGTTGGTGATCTCGTCAAAGGTGAAACCGTACTGGAAGCCGGAGCAGCCGCCGCCCTGCACAAATACGCGCAGCTTGAGGTCGGGGTTGCCTTCTTCGGCGATCAGGTCGGCCACCTTGGCTGCAGCGCTGTCGGTGAAGACCAGCGGCATGGGCATTTCAGTCTGGATGTTTTCGGCTACGGCGCTCATGGGACTACTCCGGTGAACCCTTCAAAAGGGCCTCAAATACTACAGCTTTTCTGTCGGGAATAGCGTCAGAAGTTATTTGCCGCCAGTTTCAGTAGGGGCTTTTCGTCCGTGGCGGCCGTGGGGCGCAGCTGGCCTGCAATGACCGCACCCTGGTGCATTTCAAGTGCCTTGTAGTACACGTCGCCCTCGATGCGGGCCTTGGGCTGCAGTTCCAGCAGCTCGCGTGTGTGGACCGGGCCACGCACCGTGCCATTGATGATGACATGGTCGGCGTGGATTTCACCCTCGACCGTGGCGCTCTCGGAGATGACCAGGATGCTGGGGCTGTCGGGGTTGGCGCGTATGTCGCCCACCAGTTCGCCGTCGACGCGCAGTCCGTCGGTGAACTGGAAGTTGCCTTCAATGCGGCTGCCCTGGGCGATCAGGCTCTTGATCGGCGGTTGTGCCTTTTTGCCAAACATGGATGAACCCTCTCAACGACTGACTTACAGTTTTATGTTCTGAACGGCACGGGTGGCTGTGCCTTCCACCAGTCTGGCGGACACGTTTTTTACCACGGCCTGGGGGGGCAAGTCGACTATTCCTTCGACCCGGCGGTACTGCCGGAACTGCAGCGCCTGCGGCCCGCCGGGCAGGGCCATCGTCCAGGGCTTGCCGTTTTGCAGGCCGGTCAGGGTCAATTCGATCTGGCCCCTGAATTCCGGCGCGTTCTTGACCGGTTGCAGAACCAGCACCTGCCATTTGAGCTGGCGCTCACCCACCACCTCGGCATACAGGCCACGGATGGAGACCCCCTCCTGGCCGGAGGACGGTATCAGCTTCTCGAAAAAGCCCAGGTCGTCACGCAGCGCCCGGTTGTCGGCCTCCAGCACGCGCACCTGGGCCGCCATCTTTTCCTGGGCGGCGCGCTCGGCGGTCAGCAGGCTGCCCGAGGTGTTGGCAATGGACTGTGCCTTGTCGCGCTCTTCGCGCAGGCGCGCGGCCTCGGCACGCAGCTGCACCAGTTCCTCCTTGCCGCTGGTGTCCAGGCCCGCGATGTTCTTGCCGAACTCAAACGCCCACAGCGCCACCGCACCGCAAAAACCCAGCACGATGGCCATGACCACCCAGCGGAAAGGCCAGGGCATGGCGCTGCGCACGGCCATGCGCGGGGCGCTGATGGTCAGGCGGCGGCGAAGCAGGCGAAAGCGCATAGGAGGGCGAAGGTTGCCACAAAGAACAAAGCCGCAGCAAGCTTTACTTGTGCGGCTTTGTTGCGACGGTAAACGTCGGAGCAGTAAGGGCGGATTAGCGCTTGCTGAACTGCTTGCGGCGGCGTGCGGAGTGCAGACCCACCTTTTTACGCTCGACTTCACGGGCGTCACGGGTCACGAAGCCAGCCTGGCTCAGTGCCGGCTTGAGCGACGCGTCATAGTCGATCAGGGCGCGGGTGATGCCGTGGCGGGTGGCGCCGGCCTGGCCGGATTCACCACCACCGTGCACGTTGACCTGGATGTCGAAGGTTTCGGCATGGTTGGTCAGCAGCAGGGGTTGCTTGGCGATCATGATGGACGTCTCGCGGCCGAAGTAGGCCTGGATGTCCTTGCCGTTCACCGTGATCTTGCCGGTGCCTTTTTTCAGAAACACGCGGGCGACGCTGGATTTGCGACGGCCGGTGCCATTG
>CAZUJD010000147.1:0-7853 GCA_964620025.1 uncultured Ramlibacter sp.
ATGTGGATGTGCACGGGCCAGCCCGCTGCCTTGGCAGCCTGCGCAGCCTCGGCCAGCGCAACAGGGTCCACAGCGCGAAGTGAATGCAGTGCGACACCTGCGTTGATGCGGGGCAATTTCAGCGCGTTCACTGACTCAGCGATACGCAGCACGCTGTCAGGCGTGCCGGCAAAACGCCGCTGGTCGTCGCGCAGGCCCGGCGCGCCAAAGCCCGAGCGCATGTACAGCGTGGGCAGCAGCGTCAGGCCGATGCCGGTAGCCTGCGCCGCGCGCACCAGCGCCAGGGACATCTCCAGCGGGTCGGCATAAGCGCGGCCATCGGTGTCGTTGTGCAGGTAGTGGAATTCGCACACCTGGGTGTAGCCGCCGGCCAGCAGCTCGGCATAGAGCTGCGTGGCAATGGCCTCCAGCTGCTGCGGCGTGATGCGCAGCGCGGCACGGTACATGCGGTCGCGCCAGCTCCAAAAGTCGTCAGTGCCGCTGCCCTGCTCCGTCAGCCCGGCAATGGCGCGCTGGAACGCGTGGCTGTGGGCATTGACGATGCCGGGCAGCACCGGGCCGGGCAACACCGTGGCGCCGTCTGCGCTGGCATGGGGCGTTATGGATCGCCAGGTGCCGTCGGCGGCCACGTCCAGCCGCACGTCAAAGGCCCAGGCCCCATCCACCCAGGCCTGCGGTGCAAAGAACGCGGCCTCAGCGTGCATACAGCGCCCGTGTGGCGTCCAGCGCCGCGCCTACCATGGCTTGCAGCACGGGCTGGATGGCAGCCGCCCTGGCCTCGTCATAAGCAAACGGCGCTACTTCCTGCATGTACAGGCTCTGGCATTTTTCAAGCTGCACGGCATGGATGTGGTCTTCAGGCCGCCCGTAGTGGCGCGTGATGTACCCCCCCTTGAAACGGCCATTGACCACGCTGCTGACGCCAGGTGCATGACGGCAGGCATCTGCCACTGCGGTTGTGATGAGCCCGTGGGCGGCACCGCCGCTGGCCGTGCCAATGTTCAGGTCGGGCAGGCGCCCCTCAAACAGCCAGGGAATCTCGCTGCGGATGCTGTGCGCATCCCACAGCAGGGCAAAGCCATGCAGCGACCTGATGCGGTCCAGTTCCGCGCGCAAGGCATCGTGGTAAGGCTGCCAGTACTTTTCCCGCCGATGCAGACGCTGCGCCGCATCGGGCGCAGAACCTTCCACATACAGCGCATCCCCCGTGAAGAATCGCGTCGGGCACAGTTCGGTGTTGGAAGCACCGGGGTACATGGGCGCGTCGTCGGGCGGACGGTTCAGGTCAATCACATAGCGCGACACCTGCGGCACGATCAGGCTCGCCCCCATGCCGCGTACAAAACCATACAGCCGCTCCAGGTGCCAGTCGGTGTCTTCCACACCGAGTGCACGCGGCACGTACGCCGACTTCAGGTCGTCAGGTATCCATGTGCCGACATGCGGCATGCTGACCAGCAGCGGCACGCTGCCGCTGTGCAGTTCAAAACTCATGCAGGTTGCCCCCTGTAAACGGTTTGCAGGCGCGCGTTGGCGCCGATGGCATAGCTCAGTTGCGCCGGATGGGACAGGTCCCACAGCACAAAATCGGCGCGCAGGCCGGCGGCCAGCATGCCGCGATCCCTCAGGCCCAGGGCCTGCGCGGCGTGGCGCGTCACACCGGCCAGCGCCTCTTCCGGCGTCATGCGAAACAGCGTACACGCCATGTTCAGCATGAGCAGCAGGGAGACACAGGGCGAACTGCCCGGGTTGCAGTCCGTGGATACCGCCATGGGCACGCCGTGCTCGCGCAGCAGGGCCACCGGCGGCACCCGTGTTTCGCGCAGGAAATAGAAGGCTCCGGGCAGCAGCACGGCCACCGAGCCGGCGCGCGCCATGGCGACCGCTCCTTCGGCACCCAGCCACTCCAGGTGGTCGCAGCTCAGGGCGCCGTAGCGCGCCGCCAGCTGCGCGCCGCCGCTGTCACTCAGTTGCTCCGCATGCAGCTTGACGGGCAGGCCCAGCTGCCGTGCCGCTTCAAACACGCGCTGCGTCTGGTCGGTACTGAAGGCGATGCGCTCACAGAAGGCGTCCACCGCATCCACCAGACCCAGGGCATGCAGCTCGGGCAGCATGCGCAGCACCTCGTCCAGGTAATCATCGGTGCGGCCGGCATATTCAGGAGGTACGGCGTGGGCCCCCAGGAACGTGGTGCACACGTCAACCGGCAGCCCCTGGGCCAACCCACGAGCCACCTCCAGCGTCTTTCGTTCATGCGCCAGCGCCAGGCCATAGCCGGATTTGATCTCGACCGTGGTCACACCCTCGCCCAGCAGCGCCTTCAGACGCGGCAGGCTCTGCGCGCGCAGATCGGCCGCGCTGGCCTCGCGCGTAGCCTTGACGGTCGAGGCAATGCCGCCGCCGCCCCGCGCGATGTCTTCGTAACTGGCACCCTGCAGCCGCAGCTCGAACTCATTGGCGCGGTGGCCACCATGCACCAGGTGGGTGTGGCAGTCGATCAGGCCGGGCGTGATGAGCGCGCCGCCCGCATCGTGGCGCTGGGTGCACTGGTCCACATACCCTTGGGGCAATGCCGCGTGCGGCCCCACCCAGGCCAGCTGCTCGCCCTGCACCACCAGCGCCGCGTCGTCCACCAGGCCGTAGGGCTCACCCCATTCAGGCTGCATCGTGGCCGCGCGGCAGTTCGTCCAGATCTCTGTGTTCATGCGCTCACCTCCATCCACAACGCGTCCTCGGCCTGTATCACCACCGCATCACCCTGCAGACGCCAGGCCAGGGTATGGGCCGGCAACGTCATCACGGCGCCACCGCCATGCACCTGCGCCGGCGCAGACGCCGCGTACACGGCCTGCAGGCCCGTCGCCGGGACCGCCTGCATGGATCCGCGCACCCGTCGCAGCAACGCATACCCGCCACGGGCCATGAGGTTGAAATCCTGCGTGGGGCCGTCCAGCAATGCGCAATGCGTTGGCGCGCCGCCATCGAAGGCCAGCGGGTCGCTGTCCACGGTCAGCAGATGCTCCAGTCCGTTCACGACCAGACGGACACCCGCACCGGACAGCACCGCAAAACAGCGCTGCACGCCGTCAAACCGCGAAAACGGCCCGGCGGCGGCCACCTCTGCCACCGAAATCCGCACCCGCCAATCGGCCGCCGAAGGCCAGGCCACCAGCTCGCGCGTGGTGCCGCCGCCGTTTTTCCAGGGCTGTGGCGCAACATCCGCCAGGGAGACCTGCTGCCAGCTCATGCCTGAAACTGCCCCGCAAAGCTGTAGCGTGTGCCGGGGTAAACCAGCCGGGCCACGCTGGCAACGTGGGCGCCACTGACGGTGCGGCGCATCATGGCCAGGCAGGGTTCGGAGCGCTTGATCCCCAGCTGCCAGGCCTCCTGGGCTGTGGGCAGGCAGGCTTCGATGCTGTAGCTGGCCTCGGTCAGGGGGGCACACTCCAGCAGGTGGTGGGTCGGTGTCGTGCTGGTGAAGTCCACATCCAGATAACCGGGCGCGGCGGCGGGATTGACATAGCGGTCTTCGTACTGGATCGGGATGCCGTTTTCCAGATGGATCAGGATGGTGTGGAACACCTTGTCGCCGGGCTTGAGCCCCAGTGATTGCGCCAGTTCAGTGCTGGCCTTGTCCTGCGCCACCAGCACTACACGCGTGGTGTGCACATGGCCACGTTCGGCCACTTCGTCATGGATGTCCCGGATCGTCAGGCGCGACGAGATGCGGTGCAGCTCGGCCACCCGGGTGCCTGAACCCTGCACACGGTCAACCAGACCTTCGGCGGCCAGCTCGCGCAAGGCCCGGTTGACCGTCATGCGGGCCACACCGAACTGCTGAGCCAGAGCCGACTCGCTGGGCACAGGGTCACCCGGGCGCCATTCGCCGCTGCTGATATGCCCCTTGATGAACGACTTGACCTGTTCGTAGGCCGGCAGACCGGTTTTATCCATGAACGAAGAATACCCCAGTTGACACAAGTTGTATAGACAACTACATTTTGCAGAACCGAACGCCAGCAGGAGTTGCCATGTCCGACCTTTCCCATACCCCTTTCCTGGCCAGCAAGGCCCGGCCGGTGCGCGCGCCGCGCGGCAGTGCCATCAGCTGCGCCAACTGGCAGATCGAAGCGGCCTACCGCATGATCCAGAACAACCTGGATCCGGAGGTTGCCGAGAACCCTGACGAGTTGGTTGTCTACGGTGGCATCGGCAAGGCGGCGCGCAACTGGCCGTCGTTTGATGCCATTCTGGATTCATTGCGCAAGCTGGCACCTGACGAAACGCTGTTGATCCAGTCGGGCAAGCCGGTGGGCGTGTTCCGCACCCACACGGGCGCGCCACGCGTGTTGTTGGCCAACTCCAATCTGGTGCCCCAATGGGCCAACTGGGAACACTTCAACGAACTGGACCGTGCCGGGCTGATGATGTACGGCCAGATGACCGCGGGCAGCTGGATCTACATCGGCAGCCAGGGCATTGTGCAGGGCACCTACGAAACCTTTGTGGAGGCAGGCCGCCAGCACTACAACGGCGATCTGGCCGGCCGCTGGATCCTGACCGCAGGCCTGGGCGGCATGGGTGGCGCGCAGCCGCTGGCCGCCACCTTTGCTGGCGCCTGCTCGCTGAACATCGAGTGCCAGCAAAGCCGCATCGACTTTCGCCTGCGCACGCGCTATCTGGACAAGCAGGCCAGGGACCTGGACGAAGCCCTGGCACTGATCGCCCATCACACCAGCCGCAAGGAAGCCGTCTCGATCGGCCTGTGCGGCAACGCGGCCGATCTCGTGCCGGAGCTGGTCAGGCGCGCCAGGGCGGGCGGCCCCCGGCCTGACATCGTGACCGACCAGACCTCGGCCCACGACATCATCAATGGCTATCTGCCCAGCGGCTGGACCGTCGCACAGTGGCAGGCCGCCCAGAAGGACCCGGCGCAGCACGCCCGGCTCAAGCAGGCGGCCGGCCAGTCATGCGCCACGCACATCCGCGCCATGCTGGCCTTCCATGAAATGGGCATCCCCACGGTGGACTACGGCAACAACCTGCGCCAGGTGGCCAAGGATTTCGGCGTGGCCAATGCGTTTGACTTCCCGGGCTTCGTGCCGGCCTATGTGCGCCCGCTGTTCTGCAAGGGCGTCGGCCCGTTCCGCTGGGTGGCCCTGAGCGGCGACCCGGAAGACATCCGCAAGACCGACGCGAAGATGAAGCAGCTGTTCCCCGACAACCGCCACCTGCACCGCTGGCTGGACATGGCGGGTGAGCGCATTGCATTCCAGGGCCTGCCGGCACGCATCTGCTGGATCGGGCTGGGCGAGCGCCACCTGGCCGGCCTGGCCTTCAACGAGATGGTGAAGTCCGGCGAACTCAAGGGCCCGATCGTGATCGGACGCGACCACCTGGACAGCGGCTCGGTCGCCTCACCCAACCGCGAAACCGAGGCCATGTTGGACGGCAGCGATGCCGTGAGCGACTGGCCGCTGCTCAACGCCCTGCTGAACACCGCCAGCGGTGCCACCTGGGTCAGCCTGCACCACGGCGGCGGCGTGGGCATGGGCTATTCGCAGCACAGCGGAGTGGTGATCTGCGCCGACGGCACACCCGAAGCTGCCGAAAAGCTGGGCCGCGTGCTGTTCAACGACCCGGCCACCGGCGTCATGCGCCATGCAGACGCGGGCTACGACATCGCCAAAGCCTGCGCGAAAGAAAACAACCTCAACCTGCCGATGATCGGATGACCCTCACACTCGTTCCCGGCCAGCTCACGCTGGCACAGCTGCGCCTCCTGAGCAGCCCCAAGCCGCCGCAGGTGGCGATTGACCCGTCCTGCCGCGATGGCATCCGTGCCAGCGCCGCGCTGGTCAGGAAAGCCACAGAGGGCGACGCCGCCGTCTATGGCGTGAATACCGGCTTTGGCAAGCTGGCCATGAAACGCATTGCGCGCGAAGACCTGGCCACCCTGCAGCTCAAGCTGCTGCGCTCCCATGCCGTGGGCGTGGGCGAACCGATGAGCGAACGCGTGGTGCGCCTGATCCTCGTGCTCAAGGCCACCAGCCTGGCGCGCGGCTACTCGGGCGTGCGCGAAGATGTGGTGGACGCCCTGGTTGCGCTGTACAACCGCGGCGTCATCCCGGTGATCCCCTGTCAGGGCTCGGTCGGTGCGTCAGGTGACCTGGCACCGCTGGCTCACCTGTGCCTGCCGCTGATCGGCGAAGGCGAGGCGTTCTACCAGGGCCAGCGCATGTCCGGAGGCGACGCGCTCGCCCGGGCCGGGCTGAAGCCCATTGCCCTGGGGGCCAAGGAGGGCCTGGCGCTGATCAACGGTACACAGGTCTCCGCCGGGCTGGCCATCGAGGCCCTGCTGGCCACCGACCGGCTGTTCGAGGCCGCTGTCATCTCCGGCGCACTGACCCTGGACGCAGCCCGCGGCAGTGACGGCCCCTTTGACCCGCGCATCCATGCCGTGCGTGGCCAGCCGGGGCAGATCGATTGCGCAGCGGCCTACCGTGCACTGATGGTGGGCAGCGCGATTCGCGCTTCGCACCTGGAGGGGGACGACCGTGTTCAGGACCCCTATTGCCTGCGCTGCCAGCCCCAGGTCATGGGTGCCTGCCTGGACCAGATGCGCTACGCCGCGCAAGTGCTGGTGCGCGAAGCCAATGCCGTCACCGACAACCCGCTGGTGTTTGAAGGCCTGATGGTGTCGGGGGGCAACTTCCACGCCGAACCGGTGGCGCTGGCGGCCGACGCGCTGGCCGTGGCCATCGCGGAGATCGGTGCCATCACCGAACGGCGCATCGCCATGCTGGTGGACACCGTGGTGTCGCGCCTGCCGCCGTTCCTCACGCCGGACCCGGGACTGAACAGCGGCTTCATGATCGTGCACGTCACGGCCGCCGCGCTGGCCAGTGAGAACAAATCGCTCGCCCACCCGGCCAGTGTGGACAGCCTGCCGACGTCCGCCAACCAGGAGGACCACGTCAGCATGGCCACCTATGCCGCGCGGCGCCTGACGCCCATGCTCTCCAACACGGCGCACATCGTGGCCATCGAGCTGCTGGCCGCGGCGCAAGGCATTGAATTCCTGCGTCCACTGACCAGCGCCCCGGCACTGGAAGGCGTGCTGCGCCTGGTGCGCAGCGTGTCACCCGCCATGATGCAGGACCGCAGCCTGGCGCAGGACATGCAAGCCATGCATCACCTGGTGGCCAGCGGCGCCATTGGTGATGCGACCGAAACGCAAATTTCGGAGTTGCACGCATTGCGCCTGGCATGAACACTGCATACAGTTTTCCCACCTCACCTCACATCAACCCCCGGAGATCCGTTCCATGAAAAAGCTGCTCACCGCCACCCTCGTCGCCCTGGCCTTTGCCGGTGCCCACGCGCAGGAAACCAAAGTCGCCATTGGCATGTCGGGCTGGACGGGCTTTGCGCCGCTGACCCTGGCCAAGGAAGCCGGCATCTTCAAGAAAAACGGCCTGGATGTGTCGATCAAGAAGATCCCGCAAAAAGACCGCCATCTGGCCATTGCTTCCGGTGACATCCAGTGCGCCGCCACCACGGTGGAAACCTGGATCGCCTGGAACGCCGCCGGTGTGGCGACCACGCAGATCTTCCAGCTGGACAAGAGCTTCGGCGCTGACGGCATGGTGGTCAAATCCAGCATCACAAAGATCAGCGACCTGAAAGGCAAGACCGTGGCGGCCAGCGCGCCCGGCACCGCGCCCTACTTCACCCTGGCCTGGATGCTCAAGAAAAACGGCCTGAGTCCCAAGGACGTGAAGATCGTCAACCTGGAGCCGCAGGCCGCCGCCAATGCCATGATCGCGGGCAACAACGACATCGATGCGGCC
>CAZUJD010000148.1:0-7800 GCA_964620025.1 uncultured Ramlibacter sp.
TCGATGATGAAGGCTTCATCACCGTGGTGGACCGCAAGAAGGACATGATCAAGACTGGTGGCGAAAACGTGGCCAGCCGCGAGGTCGAGGAAATGATCTACCGCCTGGGCGCGGTCAGTGAGGTGGCCGTGATCGGCCTGTCGCACCCCAAATGGGTGGAGGCGGTGGCGGCGGTGATCGTGGTGAAGGCCGGTCAGACTCTGAATGAACAGGACGTGCTGGCTCACTGCCAGCAGCACATGGCCGGCTTCAAGGTTCCCAAGGCCGTCGTGTTTGTGGACAGCCTGCCCAAGAATCCCAGCGGCAAGCTGCTCAAGCGCGACCTGCGCGAACAGCACAAGGCGGTGTTCAGCCAGGGTTGAGCCGGCCCCATTCCGGGCCGGCCGGTGCCTCGATGCGCAGCGGCGGCGCGCCCGGTACGGCGCCCGGCAGTTCCACCCACTGCGCATGCAGCCACAACCGGTCCATGCCCAGCCAGGCGGCCACAGCCCGGTTGTGCGGGCCCTTGCCATGCGTGGCATCACCGACCAGTGGATGGGCCAGGTGCTTGAAGTGGCGGCGGATCTGGTGACGCCGACCCGTCAGCGGCTGTACCGCCACCAGGGCATAGCGGCTGCCGGGATGGCGGCCGTCCACGCTGAACGGCCAGTCGAAGCAGGCCAGGCGCTGCCAGCGGGTGACGGCGGCCAGGCGCGGTTGACCGGCGGACGGCAGCTCGGGATCACGGGCCAGGGGGTAGTCGATCTCGCCCGCTTCGGCCGGCCAGCCGCGAACCAGTGCCAGGTAGTGTTTGCGTACCGCACCGGCCTCGAACGGGGCGCGCCAGCGGCTGGCGGCCGCTTCGTGGCGCGCGAACAGCAGCACGCCGCTGGTGCCCTTGTCCAGCCGGTGCAGCGGCCACACGTACGCGCCCATCTGGTCACGCAGCAGCGCCATGGCATTGCGGGTTTCGTGCGCGTCCAGGCCCGTGGGGTGCACCAGCAGCCCGGCAGGCTTGTCGATGGCCACGAGGTCGTCGTCGAAGTGGATGATGTTCAGCAAGGGCGTCGGTTTTTGTCGATTGGCGGGAGTGTCGCCCGTCGTGAAGGCATCATCACCCAAAACAGGAGCCTGTCATGCAATACCTCGGCCTGGCCTACTACAACCCGGAAAAATTCGCCGCCCTGTCGCCTGCTGACATGCAGGCACTGGCAAGCCAGTGCCCCGCGCTGGATGAAAGAATGCGCGCCACCGGCAAGGTCCGCGTGGTGGGCTCGCTGGCCGAACCCGGACGCTGGGTGACGCTGCGCCCGCGCGGCGGCAAGCCGCAAGTCACCGACGGACCGTTTGCGGAAGCCAAGGAAATGGTGGGTGGCCTGTTCATCATCGAGGCGGCTGACCGCGACGAAGCCGCGCGCCTGGCCGCCATGCACCCGGCCGCCCAGCTGGGGGAAGCCGTGGGTTGGGCCGTCGAGCTGATCCCGATGGATTTTTACCTGCAGGGCTGAAGCGGCCCGGGCCCGGCAGTGGCATGATTTGTCACCGCTGCCATGAAGAACGTCGCCGTCACCCCCATTGCCTTTGTGCGCATGCTGCTGATGGCCTACGCCAAGTACGGCATGGACCCGGCCGGCGCACTGGCACGCGCGCAGATCACGCCGGCCCAGGTGGGCAAGGCCGGCTCCACGGTGACATCCTGGCAGCTGCAGGCGCTGGCCGGCGAGGCCATGCGCGAGCTGGACGACGAGGCGCTGGGCTGGTTCTCGCGCCGGTTGCCCTGGGGCAGCTACGTCATGCTGCTGCGTGCGTCACTGACCTCACCCAACCTGGGCGTGGCGCTCAAGCGCTGGCTGCGCCACCACAACCTGCTGACTGACGACATCACGCTGCAGCTGCTGGTGGCTGCCGACGTGGCCACCGTGTCGCTGACCGAGCGGCGGCTGGATGCGGCCATGCGCGAGTTCTGCCTGGTCACACTGCTGCGCAATATCCACGGCATCAGCTGCTGGCTGGTGGATTCGGCCATTCCGCTGGAAGGCGTGGCATTCCCCTTTGACGCGCCAGCGCATGAAGCCGTGTATCCCGTCATGTTCCCCGGGCCAGTGCATTTCGGCGCGCGCCATGCCGCCCTGAGCTTTGACAGCCGTTACCTGGCGCTGCCCGTGCGGCGCGACGACAAGGCGCTGCGTGCGCTGTTGCCGCAGGCGCTGTCGCTGGTGGTGCGGCCCTACAAGCGCGACCGCCTGCTGGTGCAGCGGGTGCGCATGCTGCTCAAGGAGCAGCCCGGCGCCGCCACCGCCGAGGCACTGGCTGACGCGCTGGCCATGTCGCCGCGCACGCTGCACCGGCAGCTGCTGGACGAAGGCGCGTCACTGCAGGCGCTCAAGGACGAGGTGCGACAGGAGCAGGCCATGCACCTGCTGCGTCGCACGGCACGGCCCATCAAGCAGGTCGCGCAGGCGGTGGGCTTTCGCAGCGAAAAGAGTTTCGCCCGGGCGTTTCGGGACTGGACGGGCGAGTCGCCCGCCGAGTACCGGCGCAGGGGCGCCAGTGTGTAAGAGCCAACATTCCCGCAGGAGCCCCCACCATGAACCCAACCCTTCCCGCCCACGGCTTGCAGCTGCGATCGCTCGTCAAGTCCGAAGGTGTCATTGAACTGTCGCTGGTGGATGAACCCGTGCCCGCGCCTGGCCCGCAGGAGGTAGTGGTCCGCGTGCAGGCCTCACCCATCAACCCGTCCGACATCGGCCTGCTGTTTGGCGCCGCAGACATCGCGACGGCAGTCGCTTCTGGATCAGCCACGCACCCGGTTGTCACGCTGCAGATTCCGGCCGGAGCCATGCGAGCCATGACGGGCCGTGTGGGCCAGTCGCTGCCCGTGGGCAACGAGGGGGCGGGCACGGTCGTGGCAGCCGGCGCCTCGCCCGAAGCGCAGGCCCTGATGGGCAAGACCGTGGCCGTACTGGCCGGCGCCATGTATTCACAGTACCGCTGCGTGCCGGTGGCGCAGTGCCTGGTCCTTCCCGAGGGGGCCACCGCGGCGCAGGGCGCGTCCTGCTTCGTCAACCCGCTCACCGCACTGGGCATGACCGAGACCATGCGACGCGAGGGCCACAAGGCGCTGGTGCACACGGCGGCGGCGTCCAACCTGGGCCAGATGCTCAACCGCATCTGCCTGAAGGACGGCATCGGGCTGGTGAACATCGTGCGCAAGACTGAACAGGCCGCATTGCTGAAGGCCCAGGGTGCGCAGCACGTGTGCGTGAGTTCGTCGCCCACGTTCATGGACGAGCTGACCCAGGCGCTGGTGGCCACCGGTGCCACGGTGGCGTTTGACGCCACGGGCGGAGGCAAGCTGGCCGGCCAGATCCTGACCGCCATGGAAGCGGCGCTGAGCCGCACCGCCACCGAATACAGCCGCTACGGCTCCACCACCCACAAGCAGGTGTACATCTACGGCGGGCTGGACACCGGGCCGACCGAGTTCAACCGCAGCTTCGGCATGGCCTGGGGCATGGGCGGCTGGCTGCTGTTCCCGTTCCTGCAGCGCATTGGCGCGCAGGCCGCCCAGGCGCTGCGCCAGCGCGTGGCGGACGAACTGCACACCACCTTTGCCAGTCACTATTCCAGGGAAATTTCGCTGGCACAGGCGCTGCAGCCGGCAGAAATCGCGGTGTACGGGCAGCGCGCCACCGGCACAAAATTCCTGCTCAATCCTGCGCTGGCTTGAGCTCCGCTGCCGCGGCCTGCACGCCGTCCAGTACACCGTGCACCGGCAGGCCGTGGCGCTGCAGCACGGCGGCGTAACCCGCAAACACCGCGCCGCCCAGGATGATGTGGTGGGCGCCGGCGTCGCGCGCGCGGGCCATGGCCCGGGCCACACGCGGCACCGAGCCGTCGGGGTCGTGCAGAACGCCCAGGCCGGTGCCTTCGATCACCTGCACGCCCGTGAACAGCGGGCTGGCATTCCAGTCCCGCAGACGGCGCGACAGCAGCCCGTCCCAGGCTGCGCCCGCCGTCACGATGGCATAGGGCGCGCCCAGCCGTTCAGCTTGCCGCATGGCGGCATGGGCCAGGCCGATCACCGGCATCCCGGCATGTTCGCGCAGGGCTTCCAGTCCCGGATCCCCGAAGCAGGCCAGCACCACCGCATCAAATGCACCGGGCAGCGCCGCCGCCTCACGCAGCAGGCCCAGCGCCGATCCGGCGGCGGCGTCAAAGGCTTCGTCCGTGGCAATCACTGCGTCACCCTGGCGGGCGGTCAGGGCGTGCAGTTCAAAGCGTGGTCCCAGGTGCCGCTGCAGGGCGGCGGTCACCAGCGCGGTCATGGCCTGCGTGGTGTTGGGGTTGAGGACCAGTACCTTCATGTCAGCCCGCGCTGCGGGCGCGGCGCGCCGCCGGCTTGCGGGCGGCGGCCCAGGCCTTGCGCAACACGGCCTCCACGTCCACCGGCGCTTCCGGCTTGCGGGGGTGCAGCCGGGTTTCAATCAGGGACAGGTGAGAGTACATGGCATTGAGCGCGCCACCCAGGTTGCCCTGGGTCAGTTCGCCCAGGATCTGGCGATGCTCCTCGCAGCCGCAGTGGGAAGCGCTGCCGTCTTCAAACAGGGCTACCAGCAGCGCCGTGCGGCTGACCAGCTCGCGCAGGTGCGTCACGACATCCTGGCTGGCGGTGGCTTCGGCCAGCAGCAGATGGAACTCGCCTGACAGGCGCACGCTTTCGGCGCGGTCCCCTTTGCGGGCCGCGGCTTCCTCGGCTTTCAGGTGGCGTTGCAGCGCTTCCTGCTGGGCCTGACCCAGGCGGCGACTGGCCAGACGCGCCACGATGCCGCCTTCGGCCACCCGGCGGGCTTCGTAGATGTCGCGCGCCTGTTCCAGTGTGGGCGTTTTCACGAAGGCGCCCTTGTTGGGTACCAGTTCCAGCAGGCGTTCGTGGCCCAGACGGTGCAGCGCCTTGCGCACGCGTTCCCGGCTCACGCCGAACAGTGCCGCGATGCGGGTTTCGATCAGCTGGGTGCCCGGCGGCAACGCACCGGTCAGCAGCACCCGGCTGAGCGTGGCATGGATGGCGTCGTCACTTTCCTTCATGCCCGGGACTGTACCCGCAGCGCTCAAGCCGGGTGCGCGTCCAGCCAGTGCCGGGCAATGGCGCTGCGCGTGGTGACCCAGGCGGTGCCGCGCCCGGTGATGTGCTGCAGCACGTCGCGCAAGGCTCCCATGCGACCGGGCCGCGCGATCATGCGCAGGTGCAGCCCCACCGACAGCATGCGCGGCCAGGCCGCGCCCTCTGCTTCCAGCCAGTCATAGGCGTCGCATACATAGGTACTGAAGTCGCGCGCGGTGGAGAACCGGTCGCTGTGCTGGAAATGCATGTCGTTGGTGTCAAAGGCATAGGGCAGCACCAGGTGCCTGCGGCCCGCAGCCTGCACGAAGTAGGGCGTGTCGTCGTTGTAGGCGTCGCTGTCGTAGAGGAAGCCCATCTCGGCCAGCAGCCGCCGCGTATGGGGGCTGGGGCTGGAACGCGTGTGCCAGCCCAGCGGCGGCTGACCGGTGGCGTCATGGATGGCCTGTACGGCCGCAGCGATGCGGGCGCGCTCGGTGGCCTCGTCCATGGCGGCGTGCTTTTCCCAGCGGTAACCATGCGCCGACACTTCGTGGCCCTGCTGCACGGCGTCGCGGGCCAGCCAGGGCGAGCGCTCCACCGCGCGGCCGCAGGCGCTGAGCGTGAATGGCACGCCATGCTGTGCAAACAACTGCGCGATGCGCCAGTAGCCTACCCGGGTGCCGTACTCGAAATGCGAATCGATGCAGGGGTCAGCCTGCGGCTGGCGGTCGATCACCTCGTAAACGGCCTCGTTTTGCGGGTCACCGTCGCTGACCGAGAATTCGCCGCCTTCCTCGAAATTCAGCACGAACGACACGGCCACGCGGGCGCCGCCCGGCCAGCGCACCGCCGGCGGATGGCGGCCGTAGCCCGAAAAATCCCGGTTGGCTGAACTGACGGTCACGGTTGTCACTCCACCTTGATGTTGCGTTCCTTCGCCACCTTGGCCCAGCGGTCGAATTCGCCGTTGAGCTGGTCGCGCACTTCTTTCAGTGTGGTGCTGGCCACGAAGCCGCCCATGCCTTCGATGCGGGCGCGCACATCAGGCATGGCGGCCATCTTGCGCAGGTCTTCGTTGAGCTTTTCCAGCACCGGCGCCGGCGTGCCTGCCGGTGCTACCAGCATGTACCAGGACATGAAGTCATAGCCGGGCAGGCCAGCTTCGGCCACGGTGGGCACCTGGGGCAGCAGCGGCGAGCGCCTGGGGCTGCTGATGGCCAGCGCGCGCAGCTTGCCGCCCTGTACCAGCGGCAGAGACGACAGGATGATGTCCACCGACAGGTCCACCCGGCCGGCCATGACGTCCTGCAGGGCGGGGGCGGCGCCCTTGTAGGGCACATGCACCAGGTCAATGCCGCCCATGGACTCCATGAGTGCGGCGCCGATGTGGCTGGTGGAACCCGCGCCGGATGTTGCAAAGGTCAGCTTGCCCGGCGTCGCCCGGGCGCCGCCCATCAGGTCCTTGAGCGTCATGGCCGTGGAGCCGGGCGCCACCACCACCAGGCTGGGCACGTTGGCGATCACGCCCACAGGGGTGAAGTCCTTGCGTGTGTCGTAGGGCAGCTTGCTGTAAACGTAGGGATTGAGCGCATGGCCGACCGTCACCATCAACAGTGTGTAGCCGTCCGCCGGTGATTTGGCCGCCGCTTCACTGCCGATGATGCCGCCAGCGCCGGCGCGGTTGTCCACCACCACGGTCTGCTTGCCGCCCCAGATCTCGCCGTACTTCTGGCCGACCAGTCGCGCAAAGATGTCGGCCGCCCCGCCCGGCGGGAAAGGCACGACGATGCGCACCGGCTTGTCGGGGTAGGCGGCAGGTTGCGCCAGAACGGCTGTGGCCGCGGTCAGCGCTGACAGCACGGCTGCGCGCAGGAGGGGTTGTAAACGCATGATCGGCACCTTGGTTGATGGTTGACGCCCGGGAATGGGGCGCAGACGCTCCGTATGTGTGCACAATCAAAAGAAGATTGTGCACAATCATCACGGGTTGCAATTTGCATGCCGCTTGAGCCGTTGCCGCGGCGTGGCACGATTTGCAACCATCGTGACTGGCTCCGGGCGGGGGTGTGGCGTAAGCTGGCGGACCAGCGCCCCCGAAGGAGACACATGTCAGTTCTTGAGACAAAACTCAACGCCCGTTCCGCGGATTTCCAGGCCAATGCCGCAGCCATGCAGGCGCTGGTGGATGACCTGGCCGCCCAGGTGGCCAAGGCCGCGGCCGGAGGCGGCGAAGCCGCCCGCGCCAAGCACACGGCACGCGGCAAGCTGCTGCCGCGTGACCGCGTGCAGATGCTGCTGGACCCGGGCACGCCGTTCCTTGAAGTCGCGCCGCTGGCCGCGCATGCCATGTACGTCAACAAGGACGGCGTGGGCGACGCCCCCTGCGCCGGCGTGATCGCCGGCATCGGCCGGGTGAGCGGCGTGGACTGCATGATCGTGTGCAATGACGCCACGGTGAAGGGCGGCACCTACTACCCCATGACGGTCAAGAAACACCTGCGTGCGCAGGAGATCGCCATGCAGAACCACCTGCCGTGCATCTACCTGGTGGATTCGGGCGGCGCCAACCTGCCCAACCAGGACGAGGTGTTCCCCGACCGCGACCACTTCGGCCGCATCTTCTACAACCAGGCCAACCTGTCGGCCGCCGGCGTCGCGCAGATCGCCGCGGTGATGGGAAGCTGCACGGCGGGCGGCGCCTATGTGCCCGCCATGTC
>CAZUJD010000149.1:0-7720 GCA_964620025.1 uncultured Ramlibacter sp.
ATGCGGATGGTGGACTGGTTGTAGGTGCGCATGCGCGTGCCCTTGAAGTCGGCCGAGGAGCGCACGGGCGCACCGGCATACAGGCCCTGCGGCGGCCACGGCACGGCATACAGCGCCTTCAGGCCGCGCTGGGCAAAGTGCTTGTCGATCAGCGGGCGCTGCAGGTCCCACATGCGCTTGGCGTCCTCGTAGCTGCTCACCACGAACGGGATGGCGTCGGCCCCGGCGATGGGAATGTCCTTGACCATGCTGGTCATGATGGTCTCGCCGGCCTCGGCCTTGCCGTCCTGCACGGCCTGGCGGATCTCGTTGAGCTTGAACAGCTCGTTGATGGGCTTCACGTCAATGCGCAGGGCACCGGCGCTGGCCTGTTCCACGTCCCGGGCAAACTGCAGGATGTTCTGCGTGTGGAAGGATTCGGCACGGTAACCCGTGGCCAGTTTCCAGTTCGTCTGGGCGTGTGCAACCGAGGCCGCGGCCAGCGCGGCAATCAACAAGACCTTCATGATGAACTCCTGGTGGGGTGGGGAGTGGCTCAACCCTGCATCTGGCGTGGCAGCCACAGAACCACGTCAGGGAAGAAATAGGTCGCGATCACAGCCGCGATCATCAGGAAGAACAGGGGCATGGCCGTGCGGGCGATCCAGGTCACCTCGCGTTTGGTCAGGCCCTGCAGGACAAAGAGGTTGAAGCCGACCGGCGGCGTGATCTGCGCCATCTCCACCACCAGCACGATGAAGATGCCGAACCAGATCAGGTCAAAGCCGGCAGCCTCCACCGTTGGCAACAGCACCGCAATGGTCAGCACCACCATCGAGATGCCATCCAGAAAGCAGCCCAGGATGATGAAGAACACGATGAGCAGGAGCATCAGCGCAAAGGGCGACAGGTGCAGCGCGCCTATGAACTCTGCCAGATGCCGTGGCAGGCCGATGAAGCCCATGGCCAGCGTCAGGAATGCCGCACCCGCCAGGATCAGGCCGATCATGCAGTACACGCGGCAGGCCGCGATCAGGCCGTCCTTGAAACGATCCCAATCGAGCGAGCCTTCAATTTTGGCCAGCAGCAGCGCCCCCCCGACCCCCAGCGCGGCGGCCTCCGTTGCAGTGGCTATGCCGCTGTAGATGCCACCCAGCACCAGTGCAATCAGCGACACCACAGGAATCAGGTGGCGCGAGGCATAGAGCTTCTGACCGAAACTCATGGCGATGTCGGCGGGCGGTACCTTGTCCTTGTTGAGTAGGGCCCAGACAATGATGTAGCCCATGAACAGCATCGCCAGTATCAAACCGGGAATGACGCCCGCCAGGAACAGCTTGGCAATCGACACGTTGGCGGCTACGCCATACACGATCATGATGATGGACGGCGGAATCAGCAGGCCCAGGGTACCGGCGCCGGCCAGCGTGCCGATCGAGATGTCGTCGGGGTAGCCCCGCTTCTTGAGTTCGGGCAGGGTGATCTTGCCAATGGTGGCGCAGGTGGCAGCGCTGGATCCGGAGATCGCCGCAAAAATCGTGCAGCCCACCACATTGGTATGCAGCAGGCGGCCCGGCAGGCGATCCAGCCAGGGCGCGAGGCCCTTGAACATGTCGGCCGAGAGCTTGCTGCGAAACAGGATTTCCCCCATCCACAGGAACAGCGGCAAGGCCGTGAGCGTCCAGCTGGAGGTGGAGCCCCAGATGGTCAGCATCATGCTGTCCCCCACCGGACGGCTGGTGAACAGCTCCATGCCAACGAGTGCCACGGCCAGCAATGACAAGCCGATCCACAAGCCGGAGCCCAGCACTGCAAACAGCAGCACGATCAGGGCGAATGCAATGACGACGTCCATGATGTTGTTCTTTCGTAGGTCTATTCGACGTGGGCCGCATCACCCGCGACACCAATGAAGCTGCTGCCGCGCCAACGCTCCACCAGCGCATGGCCAAAAGACAGTGCAAATCCCGTACAGCCCAAGGCCATGCTGATCTGTGGAATCCACAGCGGGGAGGCATCAGCTGCTGGCGAAATGTCGTGCGTGGCATAGGACACCCATACAAGGCGCAAGGCGTACCAGGCGATGTACACGGCCAAACCGAAGGCGGCCGCCAGACACCACCACTCCAGCACGGCGCGAAAGCGGACGGGCACACGCTCCAGCAGCAGCGTTACGCGGATGTGATCGCCATGTTGCAGCGTGGTGGGCAACGCCAGGAAAAGCGCGGCGGCGATGGCATAGCCTGCGTAGGCGTCCAGACCGGGAATGTCCCAGTGGACCTCGCGGGCTACCACGCCCAGCAGGACCGTACCGAAGGCTGCCACCATCGCCAGACACGCCAGCAGCATCAGCAGTTTGTAGAAAGTGAGGACGAGTTTTGCCACCGCACGCTCCTGGTTCGGAAAGACTTGGGAAATGAGGGCGGCGCGGCGCAGACTGCGGTCTGCAGGGCGCTGCGCGCCGCGGGTGAAGTGCTTGGCGCTTAGTGCTTGCGGTACGCGTCGACCACGGCCTGGCCGTCGGCGCCGGCGGTTTTCAGCCATTCGGCGGTCATGGTCTCGCCAATCTCGGCCAGAACCTTCCTGACTGCGTCGGAGGGTGCGGCGATCGTCATGCCCTTGGCACCAAGTTCCTTGATGTACTCACCATCCAGGCGCTCACTGGTGGCCCAGCCACGTGCTTCCGCCGCGGCGGCAGCTTTCAGCACGGCCTCCTGCGTGGGCTTGTCCAGCGCATCAAAGGCTTTCTGGCTGACCACGGTGGCGTTGCGCGGCAGCCAGGCGCTGACCGGGTAGAAGTACTTCACCTGTTCATGCAGCTTGCTCTCTACGCCACTGGCACTGGAAGTGAGGAAGTTCTGCACACCGCCGGTGGCCAGTGCCTGGCCGAGCTCTGCCAGCTGGATGGTGACCGGTTGGGCCTTGAGCAACTGCGCAATGCGTGTGGTTGCCGGGTTGTAGGCGCGCATCTTGGTGCCCGCAAAGTCTGAAGGCATGTTGATGGGTTTGAGCGAATAAAGAGACTGGCCGGGCCAAGGCACGGTGAACAGGAGCTTCATGCCCTGCGACGCCAGCAGCTTGTCCTGCACGGGCTTGGCTGCCTGGTACAGGCGCTTTGCCTCAGCATAGCCCGTCGCCAGGAACGGGATGGAGTCGACCCCGAACAAAGGGTTCTCATTGGCCGCACCCGACAGGATGAATTCCGCCGCCGGCACCTGCCCGGTCTGCACTGCGCGCTTGATTTCGTTGGCCTTGTACAGCGAGCCACCCGGGTGCAGCGTGATCTTGAGCTTGCCCGCAGTGAGCTGGTCTACCTCGGTGGCGAACTGCTGCACGTTCTGGGTCTGGAAGCTGTTGGCGCTGTAACCGGTGGGCAGGTCCCACTTGGTCTGGGACGAGGCAGAGGCGGCAACCGTCAGGGCGGTCAGGCAGAACATGAGTTTTTTCATTGGTGGCTCCTTGATCTAGAAACTGGCAAGCTGGTTGTTGAGAAGATCGGTAATCAGCATCGCACCAGGGGCGTGCGTGATGCAGAAAGCGGGACGGGCCTGGCGGATCGCGGCCTGCGGCGTGACGCCACAAGCCCAGAACACCGGCAGTTCATCGGGCATCACTTCCACCGCATCGCCATAGTCGGGCGCGGACAGGTCGGCAATGCCGATCAGTGACGGATCGCCGATATGAACCGGCGCGCCATGCACATCGGGAAAACGAGAGGTCACCTGCACCGCCCGGATCACGGCAGCGGCCTTCATGGGACGCATCGACACCACCATGGGCCCGTGGAACACCCCGGCGGGCTGTGTGGCGATGTTGGTACGGTACATGGCCACGTTGCGCCCCTGCTGTACGTGGCGCAGCGGCAGGCCGGCCTGCATCAGCGCCTGTTCGAAACTGAACGAGCAACCGATAACGAACGTCACCAGATCGTTGCGCCACAAGCCGGTGATGTCGCAGGGCTCTTCCACCAGCTCGCCGTCACGCCACACGCGGTAGCGCGGCACGTCGGTGCAGATGTTGATGTCCTTGCCCAGCGTGGGCAGCAGCGCATGGCCGGGCTCTGACACGGCCAGCAGCGGACACGGCTTGGGATTGCGCTGGCAGTAGCGCAGGAAATCATTGGCCTGCGCCTCGGGCAGTATGACCACGTTGCCCTGCACATGTTCATCGGCCAGGCCACTGGTGTGGTGGGCCCACACCCCCTGGCGGATCAGGGCACGGACATGTGCTGCGTTTTGCGTGCCGTCACGGCCAAACACCGCCTGAGCCAAATCGAGAGCTGATCCCACCGCACGTCCTTTGTTTGAAAACATGTCAATTGCATGACGATGGGCGGATTGTGGTGGGCCATCAAGGCCAATTCAAATTCAAAATTTTCTGCTTACGTCATCGATTTTTTCGATGCTCCAGAACGGGGCGCCGTGCGCGTTGCCGGTGCGCCCGCGGCCCTTTTGCGGCTCCCTGACTCAACGTCGATAAAGGCAAAAGCCGACTTGATCACCGTCTCGACAGCCAGTGAAGAAGGGTCCGACCGGTAGCTCGCATGGATGGGAAGGGGCTGCAGCGCCGTGTCGCAGGACAGCTGCTTCAAGTTGGGGAATGCCAGCAGCCGCTGCACGGCCCGGCGCGGCAAGGTTGCCACGCCGAAGCCGCCCTGCACCAGCTGGACCATGGCCGATATGGAGGAAATCGTGTGAACCCGCCTGGGTTCCACGGCCGCCTGGCGAAACAGATCCACCAGCGCCACATGCGGATGGGAACCGCGCTGAAAGGTCAGTATCTCCTGCTCGCCCAGTTCGGCCAGTGTGTAGCGGCGCTTGCGGTGACGCTGGGCATTGCCCATGAAAACCATTTCCATCGGGGGCAGAGCCCGGCTGCGCACCCCATCGGCAGACGCCGGCAGCGCGGCGAACACCAGGTCCTGGGTGCCCCGTTGCACCTGCTCCACCAGGATGGGTGTGGTTTCCACTGTCAGTTCCAGTTCCAGCGCCGGGTGGTCGGCCCGCAGCTTCTCGATCCAGGGAATCAGCCACGAATGCAGCACTGATTCGATCGCACCTATACGCATGGATACCGCCAGTGGCGCGCCCGAGCCCATCTCGGCCTTGACCTCGCGCTGCAGTTCCAGCAGACGCTGGGCATAGGTAAAAAAGCGTGTGCCCGCTATGGTCAGCCGGAACTGCTTGTCGCGCCGGTCCAGCAGCAGCACACCCAGCTCTTCCTCCAGCGCGGCAATGCGGCTGGACATGGCCGATTGCGTGAGGAACAGCTTCTCGGCAGCGCGGGTCACACTCTTGAGGGAGGCAACCCAGTAGAAGGCTTCAACAAACCGCAGGTTCATGCGGCCTCCCAGTTCGCGGCAAAAGCCTGCAGGGCCGGCAGGTCACGCAAAGACAACACACGCAAACCTGTGGCTTCGCGCACCTGTTGCGCATACGGCGGCATGTTGGTGCACTCCAGCACCACGGCCTGCAACTGCGGCGCGCGCGCCTTCAGGGCTACAGCCGCGGCCACGACGTCGGCGCCTGCACGTTCCAGGTCCATCTGGGGCTGATTGCCCAGGATGGCTGTTGCAAATTCCCCCTGGGGATCCACCCCCTGCACCAGCACGTCCTTCAGCCGGTCACGCGGCACACCGGCGCTGCGCAGGTGCTCCTCACCCAGCGCCTTGGCGCTGATGGTCAGTACACCCACCTGCGCCTGTTCGGCCAGCAGGCGTGGCAACAACAACAGGCTGGAAGTGACAACCGGAACCCTGCAGGCCGCCTGTAGTTCTTTTTGCAGCAGCACCAGAAAGCCGCAACTGGTGGTGATGGCGGCCACACCTGACTTCTCCAGGTGGCGCACAACGTTGATGAAGGCTGGTGTGACACGGCCAGCCCGCAAGCCCTTGGCGGATCGCACCACCTTTTCCGGCCAGATTCCCCGAACGACGTTGAAATTCACCGGCACCCCCCAGGTGGCCGCATGGCCCACGTCACCGGGTGGACGGGGAAATCGGGTGTCCAGCATGACAATGCCAAGCAATGGCCGTCCCGCGGCAGTTGCCTGTGCGACAGGCACCGGGGGAAATACTGTAGCGGCTGGCCCGTTATTTGCATTTATGCTGCTGCTCTCGTTCATCCCCATCATTGTCCCGGAGAGATCATGAAATACCAATTCGGACTGATTGCCGCCGCCATCGCGTTTAGCGGCCATGCTTTTGCGCAAACCAAATGGGACCTGCCCGCTGCGTATCCCGCCACCAACTTCCACACCATCAACCTGACTGAATTTGCCAATGATGTGGACAAAGCCACCGGCGGCAAGCTCAAGATCACGGTGCACCCCAACGCCGCCCTGTTCAAGGCGCCCGAGATCAAGCGTGCCGTGCAGGGGGGCCAGGCCCAGATCGGCGAGGTGCTGCTGGTGAACTTCCAGAATGAATGGCAGCTTTTCGGTGCCGACGGCATTCCGTTCCTGGCCGACAGCTACGACGAGGCCGTCAAGCTGTGGAAGGCGCAAAAGCCGTTCATGGACAAGAAGCTGGCAGCCGACGGCCTGATGGCCCTGTACGCCGTGCCGTGGCCCCCGCAGGGCATCTATGTCAAAAAGCCCATCAGCAGCGCAGCAGACCTCAAGGGCGTGAAATGGCGAGCCTACAGCCCGGCCACGGCCCGCATTGCCGAACTGGTGGGCGCGCAACCCGTCACCGTGCAGGCCGCGGAACTGTCGCAGGCCATGGCCACCGGCGTCATCGAAAGCTACATGTCCTCGGGCTCCACCGGTTTTGACACCAAGACCTACGAGCACATCAAGTACTGGTACGACACCCAGGCCTGGTTGCCCAAGAATGCCGTGCTGGTGAACAAGAAGGCTTTTGACGCGCTGGACAAGCCCACCCAGGACGCCCTGCTCAAGGCGGGCGCCGATGCGGAAGCGCGCGGTCTGGCCGCCAGCAAGAAGGCCAATGGCGAAACGCTGGACAAGCTCAAGGCTGCCGGCATGAACATCCTGCCTCCGTCCGCGCAGCTGAAGGCCGACATGAAAAAGGTCGGAGACGTGATGCTCAAGGAATGGCTGGACAAGGCCGGTCCTGAAGGTCAGCAGCTGGTTGACGCGTTCCGCAAATAAGCACCCATGCGCAAGCTTCTTGATGCGCTGTACACAAGCGCCGCCGCCCTGGCGGCGCTTTTCATGGTGGGTCTGTTGATCATGGTGCTGCTGTCCATCATCAGCCGCCAGCTGCACTTCCACGTTCCGGGCACCGACGCCTATGCGGGATATTTCATGGCAGCCAGCGGCTTTCTGGCATTGGCCCACACGCTCAAGCGGGGTGAACACATCCGCGTCACGCTGGTGATCAATGCGCTGAAGGGCAGCTGGAAGCGCGGCCTGGAGATCTGGGCGCTGGGCGCGGCCACCCTGCTGGCGCTGCTGTTTGCGTTCTACAGCGTACGGCTGTCCTGGCAGTCGTACAGCTTTCACGACATATCCACGTCCAGCGACGCCACGCCGTTGTGGATACCGCAGATCGCCATGGCCGTGGGAACCATCGTGCTGGCAGTGGCGTTTGTCGATGAATTCATCCTGGAGCTGCGCGGACGCCGTGTGGTGACGGAACCCGCGGAGGCACTGCGCAATGAGTGACCTCGCCATCACGGGCCTCCTGGTCCTGTCCCTGTTCCTCATCCTGGGCAGCGGTGTGTGGATCGGCCTCACGCTGTCGGGTGTGGCCTGGATCGCCATGCAACTGTTCAGT
>CAZUJD010000150.1:0-2588 GCA_964620025.1 uncultured Ramlibacter sp.
GCGGTGGGCGCACGCATTGACGACCGCGTGATCGGCAACCCCAAGCATTTCGCGCAGAACGAGCGCAAGATCATCCACATCGACATCGACCCGTCCAGCATCTCCAAGCGGGTCAAGGTGGACATCCCGATCGTGGGGGATGTCAAGGACGTTCTGACAGAACTCATCGCCATGGTGCGCGAGTCCGGCCTGAAGCCGGATGCCGGTGCCCTGGGGGCATGGTGGGACACGATCGAGGGCTGGCGCAAGCGCGACTGCTTGAAATACGACCGCAAGAACACCGAAGTCATCAAGCCGCAGTATGTGGTCGAGACCCTGTGGAACATGACCAAGGACGCCGACACCTACATCACGTCGGACGTCGGTCAGCACCAGATGTGGGCGGCGCAGTACTACCGCTTCGACGAGCCGCGCCGCTGGATCAATTCAGGCGGCCTGGGCACCATGGGTGTGGGCATTCCATATGCCATGGGCATCAAGCTGGCCAAGCCCGACAGCGAGGTGTTCTGCATCACCGGTGAAGGTTCGGTGCAGATGTGTATCCAGGAGCTGTCCACCTGCCTGCAGTACAACACCCCGATCAAGATCGTGTCCCTGAACAACCGTTACCTGGGCATGGTGCGCCAGTGGCAGGAACTCGACTACGAGGGCCGTTACAGCCACAGCTACATGGACGCATTGCCCAATTTTGTGAAGCTGGCCGAGGCGTATGGCCACGTGGGCATGCTGATCGAGCGTCCACAGGACGTCGAACCGGCGCTGCGCGAGGCGCGCAAGCTCAAGGACCGCACCGTGTTCATGGACTTCCGCACCGACCCGACCGAAAACGTCTTCCCGATGGTCAAGGCTGGAAAAGGCATCACTGAAATGCTGCTGGGTTCCGAGGATTTGTAAATCATGGCGGCCGGTCCGCAGCCGTGCAGGCGCGGGTCTGGCCCACTACCGTAACCAACCCCGGATGAATCTATTGGCTGCCAAGCCCGCGCATTACCGTGCGCGGGGGAGGGCACCGAAAAGAGGAGTCTCACTTTATGAAACACATCATTGCTGTCTTGCTGGAAAACGAGCCTGGTGCTCTTTCCCGCGTGGTGGGCCTGTTCTCGGCCCGTGGGTACAACATTGAGTCACTGACCGTGGCGCCAACGGAAGACCCGTCGCTGTCGCGCATGACGATCCAGACCACTGGCTCTGACGACGTGATCGAGCAGATCACCAAACACCTGAACCGTCTCATCGAGGTGGTGAAGGTCGTCGACCTGACCGAAGGCGCCTACACCGAGCGAGAGCTCATGATGGTGAAGGTGCGCGCGGTGGGCAAGGAGCGCGAGGAGATGAAGCGCATGGCCGACATCTTCCGTGGCCGCATCATTGACGTGACCGAGAAGAGCTACACCATTGAACTCACGGGCGACCAGGCGAAGAACGACGCCTTCCTGGTGGCCATTGACCGCAGTGCCATCCTGGAGACGGTGCGTACCGGCTCCAGCGGCATCGGGCGGGGCGAGCGCATTCTTCGCGTCTAGAACATTCTTTTCAATCCAACGATTTCAACAGGAGAAACCATGAAGGTTTATTACGACAAAGACTGTGACCTGAGCCTGATCAAGGGCAAGACGGTTGCCATCATCGGCTACGGTTCGCAGGGCCACGCCCATGCACAAAACCTCAACGACAGCGGCGTGAAGGTCGTGGTCGGCTTGCGCAAGGGCGGGGCTTCGTGGCCCAAGGTCGAAAAAGCCGGCCTGAAGGTGGCGGAAGTGGCCGATGCGGTGAAATCTGCCGATGTCGTCATGATCCTGCTGCCGGACGAGCAGATCGCCGCGGTCTACAAGAACGACGTCGAAGCCAACATCAAGCCGGGCGCCTCCCTGGTGTTTGCCCACGGCTTCAACGTGCACTATGGCTTCGTGACCCCGCGTGCCGACCTGGACGTCTGGATGGTCGCCCCCAAGGCACCTGGCCACACCGTTCGCGGCACCTACACCCAGGGCGGCGGCGTGCCCCACCTGGTGGCTGTGCACCAGGACAAGACTGGCAAGGCCCGTGACCTGGCCCTGAGCTACGCCATGGCCAACGGTGGCGGCAAGGCCGGCATCATTGAAACCAATTTCCGTGAAGAAACCGAGACCGACCTGTTCGGCGAGCAGGCCGTGCTGTGCGGCGGTACCGTGGAACTGATCAAGGCTGGTTTCGAGACACTGGTTGAAGCCGGCTATGCGCCTGAAATGGCTTATTTCGAGTGCCTGCACGAACTCAAACTGATCGTCGACATGATTTATGAGGGCGGCATCGCCAACATGAACTACTCGATCTCGAACAACGCCGAGTACGGCGAGTACGTGACCGGCCCGCGCATCGTGACCGATGAAACCAAGAAGGTCATGAAGCAGGTCCTGAAGGACATTCAGACCGGCGAATACGCCAAGAGCTTCATCCTGGAAAACAAGGCCGGCGCTCCCACGCTGCTGAGCAAGCGACGCCTGATGGCCGAGCACCAGATCGAAACCGTGGGCGAAACCCTGCGCGCGATGATGCCCTGGATCAAGAAGAACAAGCTGGTGGACCAGACCCGCAACTGATTGCGGATC
>CAZUJD010000150.1:2598-7693 GCA_964620025.1 uncultured Ramlibacter sp.
GTCCTTCGAGCCAAAAGGCCACTGCGGTGGCCTTTTTACATTTTTGGACTGCGCTGACTTAAACTCAAACCATGAATCACGACCCCCAGCACGATGCGGTGGAAGGCATTGTGGTGCGCAAGCGCCGCAAGGGCATTTACATCCTGCCCAACCTGTTCACGCTTGCGGCGCTGTTCGGTGGCTTCTATGCCATCGTCATGGCCATGAATGGCCGATTTGACATGGCTGCCGCCGGCATCTTCTGTGCCATGGTGCTGGACAGCCTGGACGGTCGCGTCGCACGCATGACCAACACCCAGAGCGCATTCGGCGAGCAGATGGACTCGTTGTCCGACATGGTGTCGTTCGGTGCCGCGCCTGCATTGATTGCCTATGAGTGGGCCCTCAAGGGGCTGGGACGCTGGGGATGGATTGCTGCGTTCGTGTACTGCGCCTGTGCGGCGCTCCGACTGGCCCGTTTCAACGTCAATACCGGTGTGGTGGACAAGCGCTACTTCCAGGGTTTGCCTTCGCCCGCCGCTGCAGCGCTGGTTGCGGGCTTCATCTGGCTCATGACTGAGACAGGGGTCAAGGGCTATGACGTGGCCTGGGTCATGTTTGGCTTTGCCCTGTATGCCGGCCTGACCATGGTGACCAACGTACCGTTCTACAGCTTCAAGGACATCTCGATGAAAAAGAGCGTGCCTTTCGCTGCGATCGTGCTGATTGCCCTGGGTATTGCCATCATCAACATCCATCCGCCCACCGTCCTGTTTGGCCTCTTTGTGCTGTACGGCATGAGTGGGTATGCGTTGTACGGCTGGCGCCGGTTCAAGGGCCAGCAGACCAGCGTCATCAGCACGTCCACCGACGAACCTGAAGAGCGGGGCCTGCACAAGTGAAACTGTGCTAAAGTTTGCGGATGAACAAGATTGCGCTGGCACTACTGCTATCCCCCACCGGGCGGAGACGGTAGCGCACGCGCATCCCAGATCAACGGCCCGATTGCACCAGCAGCGGGCCGTTTTTCTTTGGGGCTGCTGGTTTAACAACCCCTGAACATCATGTTGAACCAACCTGCCAGCAAATATCCCGCCTTCAAGCCCATTGGCCTGCGTGACCGCACCTGGCCGGACGCTGTCCTGAGCGCGGCGCCGGTCTGGCTCAGCACCGACCTGCGGGACGGCAATCAGGCGCTGATCGAGCCCATGGACGTGCAGCGCAAGTTGCAGATGTTCCAGATGCTGGTGAAGATCGGTTTCAAGGAAATTGAAGTCGGCTTTCCGTCGGCCTCGCAAACCGAGTTCGATTTCCTGCGCAGGTTGATTGATGAGGACCTGATTCCGGATGATGTGACCATCCAGGTGCTGACACAGGCGCGCGAACCGCTGATCCGCCGCACATTCGAGTCACTGAAGGGGGCCAGGCGGGCGATCGTGCATCTTTACAACGCCGTGGCACCAGTTATGCGCAAGGTGGTTCTGGGACTGGACGAAGAAGGCATTGTCGAGCTGGCCACAAGCCATGCCCGGCTCTTTGTGGAACTGGCTGCACAACAGCCGCAGACGCATTGGACCTTCCAGTACTCACCCGAGATGTTCTCGGGGACCGAACTGGCCTTTTCCAAGCGGGTGGTTGACGCCGTCACCGAGGTCTGGCAACCCACGCCGCAGCGCAAGTGCATCATCAACCTGCCTTCCACGGTGGAGCATTCCACGCCCAACATCTTTGCCGACATGATTGAGTGGATGCACCGTAACCTGGCACGGCGTGACTCGATCGTGCTGTCGGTGCATCCGCACAACGACCGCGGTACGGGTACTGCGGCCGGCGAGTTTGCCTTGATGGCCGGTGCTGACCGTATTGAGGGCTGCCTGTTCGGCAACGGCGAGCGCACGGGCAACCTGGACATCGTGAACGTGGCACTCAACCTGTATACCCAGGGCGTATCGCCGGGGCTGGATTTTTCGGCTATCGACGAGATCCGCAGGACAGTGGAGCATTGCAACCAGTTGCCCGTGCACCCTCGCCATCCGTATGCGGGCGACCTGGTCTACACCTCGTTTTCGGGTTCCCATCAGGATGCCATCAAGAAGGCCTTTGCGGCACGAAGCGAGGGCGACGCGTGGGACATTCCCTATCTGCCAATTGATCCCAAAGACGTGGGCCGTTCGTACGAGGCCGTGATCCGAGTCAACAGCCAGTCGGGCAAGGGCGGCATTTCCTACCTGCTGGAAAGCGAATACGGACTGGAGCTGCCGCGGCGGCTGCAGATTGAATTCAGCCAGGCGGTGCAGGCGGTGATGGACACCGACGGCAAGGAACTGACTGCATCCGACCTGTGGCAGCTGTTTGAACGCGAATACGGTTTGCAGTCTGATGCCGTGCCAGCGTACAAGGTCGGCCAGGCCGATGACGGCAGGGTGCAGTTGACGGCCGATGTGCAACTGGATGGACGCCGTTGTGCTGTGGCGGGCGAGGGCACTGGCCCCATCGACGCATTCGTCGTCGCGCTCAACGACGCCACCGGCCTCGCTATCCGGGTGCTGGATTACCATGAGCACGCGGTTGGCGCTGGCGCCAATGCACGTGCCGTGGCCTACCTGGAATTGCGGGTCAATGACCAGACCCTGTTTGGCGTGGGCATCGATGCCAACATCGTTTCAGCTTCGCTGAAGGCCATTGTTTCGGGCCTGCAGCGGGCACAATCCAGCACTTCGGCCATCCCCACAGGCCGCGCAGAACAAGGAGCTTTCCAATGACCGACAAACTCATCATTTTTGACACCACCCTGCGTGACGGGGAGCAGTCGCCTGGCGCGTCCATGACGCGCGAAGAAAAGGTGCGTATTGCGCGCCAGCTTGAGCGGCTGAAAGTGGATGTGATCGAAGCAGGCTTTGCCGCCAGTTCCAACGGAGATTTCGAGGCTGTGCAGGCCATTGCCAATACCATCCGGGAGTCCACCGTCTGCTCGCTGTCGCGCGCCAATGACCGGGACATCTCGCGGGCAGCCGAAGCTTTGAAGGGGGCCGAGCGCGCCCGCATCCATACCTTCATTGCCACGTCGCCGCTGCACATGGAAAAGAAGCTGCGCATGACGCCCGATCAGGTGCTGGAGCAGGCCAGGCAGTCGGTGCGCTTTGCCCGCAACCTGTGCGGCGACATCGAGTTTTCGCCCGAGGATGGTTACCGCAGCGAAATGGATTTCCTGTGCAAGGTGCTGGAGGCGGTGATTGCCGAGGGCGCCACCACGATCAACGTTCCCGACACCGTGGGCTATGCGGTGCCCGAACTCTACGGCAACTTCATCCGCACGCTGCGTGAGCGCGTGCCCAACAGCGACAAGGCGATCTGGTCGGTACATTGCCACAATGACCTGGGCATGGCCGTGGCCAATTCTCTGGCCGGTGTGAAGATCGGCGGTGCACGCCAGGTCGAATGCACGATCAACGGTCTTGGAGAACGCGCGGGCAATTGCTCGCTTGAAGAAATCGTGATGGCTGTGAAGACCCGAAAGGATTACTTTGGCCTGTCGATGAACATCGACCCGATCCACATCGTGGCGGCCAGCCGCATGGTCAGCCAGACCACCGGGTTCGTGGTACAGCCGAACAAGGCTGTGGTGGGGGCCAACGCCTTTGCCCATGCGTCCGGCATTCACCAGGATGGCGTGCTCAAGGCGCGCGACACCTACGAAATCATGCGGGCGGAGGACGTGGGCTGGTCTGCCAACAAGATCGTGCTGGGCAAACTCAGCGGGCGCAACGCATTCAAGGCTCGACTGCAGGAGCTGGGCGTGTCCCTGGAAAGCGAAGCCGACATCAACACGGCCTTCATGAAGTTCAAGGAACTCGCAGACCGCAAGAGCGAGATATTTGACGAGGACATCCTTGCGTTGGTGAGCGACGAAAGCGTCACCCACGAGAAGGAGCAGTACGGTTTTGTCTCGTTGTCGCAACACAGTGAAACCGGTGAGCGGCCTCACGCAAGTGTCGTTTTCACGGTAGACGGCAAGGAAGTGCGTGGCGAATCGGACGGCAATGGCCCTGTCGACGCATCCCTCAAGGCCATTGAGACCCACGTCAAAAGCGGCGCCGAAATGGTGCTGTATTCCGTCAACGCGATCAGCGGCTCTACAGAGAGCCAGGGCGAGGTGACGGTGCGGCTGCAGAACTCGGGCCGGGTTGTCAACGGGGTGGGTGCCGACCCCGATATCGTGGTGGCATCTGCAAAAGCCTATCTCAGTGCGCTGAACAAGTTACAAAGTAAAGCCGACCGGGTCGCAGCTCAGGGCTGAGCAGATTTTCTATAATTCCCGCTCTGGTTGAGGAAAATCGCGCAAGTCTTTGATCTTGCGCGATTTTTTATGTGCTTGTACACTGCGCTTCGTCGCCGCCGCGTACAGGAGTTCACTCATGGTCCTTGGTGCAGCCATTTTGCCGAGCAAAGCTTTGAATCGTCTCCTACAGTTTTTTGCAGTTTCCCTGGTCACCACCTTGCTGGTGATGCCTGCCGCACAGGCGCAAACCCCTAACAAGACCAACGCCAAGAAGGCCAAAAGTTCTCTGGTGGTCAACCGCAAGGCGGTCAAGCCGGTGGCCAAGCGTCGCTCAGTTGTGCGCAATGTGGTTCCGGCCCGTCCGTCGTACGGGCAACTGGCCGGCTTGCACAGCACACAGGACCTGCTGGACCTGAAATCCAGCGTGGCCCTGGTGATCGACCAGGACACGCGGGAAGTTCTGTTCAGCAAGAACGATTCCGCTGTGCTGCCGATCGCGTCGCTGACCAAGCTCATGACCGGCCTGCTCATCAGCGAGGCCAAATTGCCGATGGACGAAATGATCACCATCACGCAAGACGATGTGGACACCGAAAAAGGCAGCACCTCGCGCCTGCGCGTGGGCACTGAACTCAGCCGCGGCGAACTGCTGCACCTGGCCCTGATGTCCAGCGAAAACCGCGCAGCCCATGCGCGCGGCCGAACCTACCCGGGCGGCCAGGGCGTTTTGGTCAGATCGGCGACCACATCGACGCCGGGGAAATGGATCTTGTCGATTCCAATGAACCCCGGCTGTTTGTTCGGCCCGCATCCCAGATCGAGCTTGGGGTACGATCC
>CAZUJD010000151.1:0-7678 GCA_964620025.1 uncultured Ramlibacter sp.
CAGGTCGCTGGCGTGCAGTCAGACCGCGAGCTGCCCGTGGTGTGGGCCGTGGCGCGTGGGTCCGCCGTGAACAAGGCCATCCTGGTGCCGGCGGCGCTGGCCATCAGCACTTTCATTCCATGGGCGGTGACGCCGCTGCTCATGGTGGGCGGCGCTTTCCTGTGCTTTGAAGGCTTTGAAAAGCTGGCGCACAGGTTCATGCACAGCCAGGCCGAGGACGAGGCCCACCACGCCGAGCTGACACAGGCCCTGGTGGACCCCGCGGTGGACCTGGTGCAGCTGGAAAAGGACAAGATCAAGGGTGCCGTGCGCACCGACTTCATCCTGTCGGCCGAGATCATTGCCATCACGCTGGGTACCGTGGCCGCGAGCCCGTTTGTGACCCAGTTGAGCGTACTGGTGGGTATCTCGGTACTGATGACGGTTGGGGTGTACGGCCTGGTGGCCGGCATCGTGAAGCTGGACGACCTGGGCCTGTACCTGAGCCGCCAGGCCAGCGGCGCCCGCCAATCGGTGGGCCGCGGCATTCTGGCGGCAGCGCCCTGGCTCATGAAGGGGCTGTCGGTGGCCGGCACGGCGGCGATGTTCCTGGTGGGCGGCGGCATCCTCACGCATGGCATTGCGCCGCTGCACCACGCGATTGAAGCCGCTGCGCAGGCTGTGGCAGCCACCCCGGCGATTGGCGGACTGCTGGGCGCGCTGGCACCGCTGGTGCTGGACGGCCTGACTGGCATCGTGGCCGGCGCCCTGGTGCTGGGCGCGGTGCTGCTGGTCAAGCGCCTGCTGGGCAAGCGGGCCGCCGCGTGACGTACCCTCAGCTGGACTGGGTGGAAGGCGGCACGCCGCACACGGCCCGCTGGCGCAGCGAGGCTGGCCTGGCGCCACCGCGGCGGGTGCAGGTGGCCGACGACACGCTCAATGCCGATACCGCCTACCGGCTGGCCTGTGAGGGCACAGCGCTGCTGTGGCGAGGTGATTTCCACAACGCACGCCAGCTGCTGCAGGCGCTGGCCCGCCGCGTGGACCGCAAGCCGCGCAAGCCAAAAGCCGCGCCGGCCGGACCTGCGGCGGTACCGGCGCAGGCCTTTCACCTGCACCGGCAGGCGCAGGCGCAGCGTGCCCGCGTACTGGCCATGGTGCTGATACCGCTGGATGAGGGTTACACCATCCCGTTGCGGCGCGCGCCCGATGTGCACCAGGCCTGCACTGAAGCCTGGGGGCCGTCCGGGCCGGCTGACGGCACCAGCGTGGTTTCGCTGCGCGAGTTGCAGGGCCTGGTGGGAGCGCATGAATGGCGCAAGAAGGGCGTGCCCATTGCCGCGCTGGGCGCCAGCATCCATCCCCACTATGGCGTGTTTTCGCCGGTGCGCGGCGAGTACCTGGACCTGGTGGCCCAGGCGCCGCTGCCATCCGCCTTGCTGGCGGAAAACCTGGCCTTTGACATCGGGACCGGCACCGGCGTGCTGGCCGCGCTGCTGGCGCGCCGTGGCGTGCAGCGGGTGGTGGCCACCGACCAGGACCTCCGTGCCCTGACTTGCGTCCGCGACAACCTGGCGCGGCTGCAGCTCTGCGACGTGGTGGAGGTGCTGCAGGCAGATCTGTTCCCGCCCGGACGGGCGCCGCTGGTCGTGTGCAACCCGCCCTGGGTGCCGGCGCGGCCTGCATCACCGGTGGAACATGCGGTGTATGACGAAGGCAGCCGCATGCTGCGCGGCTTTCTGGCCGGGCTGGCGGCCCATCTGACGCCGGGCGGTGAGGGCTGGCTGATCCTGTCGGACCTGGCCGAACACCTGGGCTTGCGGACTCGTGACGAACTGTTGGGCTCAAGGTATCTGGCCGTACCGGGATGCGGCCACGCCACCCAAAGGCTGCCGATACCAGCGACGCACTGCATGCGGCCCGTGCCGCCGAAGTCACTTCCCTGTGGCGGCTGACAGTGATCTGACGGCCTGCGCCCCTTCACACTCGGATACACCCGGCTGCGCGGGTTTCATGTCCAATGCCCAGCCATGGACACCGTTGCCGATTTCAACGACACCCGCGACATTTTCACCAGCCAGCGCGATGTGGAGCTTTACGCCCGCCGCCGCGGCCGCCGAGAGGTGGAAATTGCCCTGCTGTCAGGCTGCATGAGCCCGACCAGCGAGCGCGTCATCAGCGACTGGCTGGCCATGGACGATGCGCGTCAGCGCCGCCGTGCGGCCTGGCCGCGCTGGGGCATGGCCTGCGGTGTTGCGCTGGCCGGGCTGGCCGCTGCATTGCTGGCCTGGTGGTACTGAGCTGGGGGCCGGTCAGGCAGCACGGCCCGTGGCGGGCTGGACTTCGCAACCGGAGATGCGCCAGTCCCGGTTTTTTTGCTGTTGAAGCGTATAGATCGCCATCCACGACTGGTTGCGCGCGTCGGCCATGCGGACCCGCTGTACCACTGTGCCACCGGTCACCCGCTGCGCTACCAGGAAATCCACACTCGCGGGCCGGTACACCACCGGGTAGCTGGCGCGCACCATGGCCAGAAAGCGCTCAGCCGAGCCCAGACGGTTTCGCACATTCGGCGCGGCATAGGAAAAAGCCTTGTCCGCATCGTCGCGGGCCAGTGCGTCCAGCTGGCCTTGCACCACCGCACGCACAGCGGCGGCTTCGGCCTCGGTCAGGGGCCGGATAGTGGTGCCCAGAACCGGGCCCGCGGCAGCGGCGCCCAGCCCTGCGATGAACAGGCGGCGGTCAGGCAACATGGCTGGATCATGGCGCATCCGGCGCGTTTGCGCAAAAGGCCAGTGTGGCTGCCAGCATATGGCGGGCGGCGTCGTCCGCCAGCAGCGAATCAGGACGCACCAGCAGACAGGCCAGGCGGTGCGCTGCATGCACCAGGACCACCGGCGCGCCGGTATCGTCACGCGCCCACACTTGCCAGCCTACGGGCAGGGGGCACCCGGGCACCAGCGCCAGCGTGGCATAGCGCGCTGCCCTGAACGGCGCTGCGCCCGGCCAGGCGCCGGGCGTGTCCGGGGTGCAAAGCACCAGACGGCCGTGGCCGGGCGTGATGGGGACCACATCGAAACCTGTCAGGGCCAGCAACCGCAGCGCCGCATCGCCCACGGCCACCACCTGACGGTCACGCTGATGGTGATGCGCATGGCCGGCACGCACCACCGGCATCGCTCCCGGTTTGACGGCCAGGCCCAAGCCCAGCAACGTGTCCTGAAGGGCTGGACCGAATGGGTCCAGCGGATGGTCCAGGCCTACCGCTGACGGCAGCGCTTGCGCAGCCTGTGTAGCGGGGCTGGCCGGGGTGGTCTGCAGCCCCAGCGCGCGCCACAGCGAAATGGCCTTGAGCCGCGACTCCTGCTCTTCCCGCGCGGGTACGGAATCGGCCAGCAGGTCGCCGCCCGTGCGCACCTCGGCCACACCGTCGCGCAGCACGGCCGCGCGCAGGATGGTTCCGGCCAGTGCGCGGCCGTCTGCCCGCACCTGCACGGCCAGCCCGCCGTACCAGCCGCGGGGGCTGGCTTCCAGCTGGGCAATCGCGGCCAGGGCGGGCGAGCGGGGCGTGCCGGTGACCATGGCAGGTGCCGTGGTGGCGGCGATCGCATCCCAGGCGTCTGCTCCCGGGCGCAACGTGCCTTCCAGCCGGTCCACCGTGTGAACCACGGTGGCCAGCGACATCTGGCGCCGGCGCTCGCGCAGGTGCAGCGTGCCGGGCACGCACAACGGTGCCAGGTCGGTGCGCAGGGCATCACTGCAAACGGCCAGCGACGCGGCATCGGTGTCTTCATTGACCAGTTCGCGAAACGATTCGGCCTCGCCCACCGGACCGCTGGCGCGCGCCACGGTGCCGCACACGGGTAAAGCCTGGACAGTGCGGCCCTGCACCACCAGCTGCAGGTCGGGCGATGCGCCAAACAGCCGGTCGCCCGCGCCGTCGTTCAGGAAGAACATGGCCGGCGCCGGGTTCACCCGACGCAGCTGCGCAAAGGCAGCAGCCGGCGACACCGTGCACGGGCGCCGGAAACTCTGGCTGAGCGTGAGCGATACCAGGGGTTGCTCGCGCAGGTGCACCAGCGCGCGGGCCACCATGTCGGCATGGCCGCCGGGTGCGTAGTCGTCCTGGGGGACAGGGTCGGGCGCGGCGTTCGCCGCGACCTGGAGGGGCTGGGCGTCGCCGGCCGCATCCGCCACGCCCTCCAGGGAAAGCACCACATGCGTCCACTGACCTTCTGCATCGCGCTGCCACAGGCTTTGCGCCAGGAAAAATACGCCCAGAGCACCCGCCGGCACTGGCTGGGAGCTGCCGCCCAGTACATGCGCATCAAAGCGCAGTGCGCCCTGCAGCAGCACGTCGGGCGAGGGTTCAATGGCCTGCAGCAATGTGCGCAGCGACCCCAGCGGCGACCGCTTGCCCGGCTGTGCCGACAAAGCCCAGCCCGCCAGTGCCGGGTGTGACAGCAAGGCCCTGCCCAGCGCTGTGCAGGCAGCTGCCTGCACGCCGTCGGCATGCACGGTGAGTACCAGGGCACTGCGGTCCACCAGCACAGCCTGCAGCGGGTGCAGGCCCGCGATGCCCGCGTCTACACCCAGGTACATGCCCGGGGCGTTGTCCAGACGCGCCAGCGCCGCGTCAACTTCTGCGGCAGAAGCAGGGCTGCGCCGGTGGGTGAGGGTGATTTTCAAGGCATCAGTCGATGCGCAAACCCGTGCGCTTGATGATGGGGGACATCACGCGCAGCTCCTGCTGCATGAAGTTCTGCAGGTCCTGCACCGAGCCGCCCACGGGCTCCATGTACTGCGCATGCAGCTTCTGCTTGACCTCGGGCATGGCCAGCACGGCGTTGATCTCCTGGTTCATGCGCTGCACGACGTCGTTGGGCGTGCTGGCCGGTGCCATCACGGCCATCCAGGCCATGTTTTCAATCTCGGGCAGACCAGCCTCCTTCATGGTGGGGATGTCGGGCGTGAGCTCGCTGCGTTTGGCGGTGGACACGGCCAGCGGGCGCAGCTTGCCGGCCTTGACCTGCGGGATCACGGCCACAGCGGGCACGCAGGCGAACTGCACGTCACCCTGCAGGATCGCCAGGATGGCCAGCGGCGATGAAGCGTACGGAATATGCACCGCAAAGGTATCGGTCTTGACCTTGAGCAGCTCCACGCCCAGCTGCGACAGGCTGCCCACGCCGGTGGACGAGAAGTTGAACTTGCCGGGGTTCTTCTTCATGGTGTCCACCAGCTCGCGCAGGTTGTTGATGCCGGAGTCGGTGCGCACCGCGCAGACGTTGGCCTGCGCGCCGGCCAGCACCACAGGGCGCAGTTCGGTGAACGGGTCATAGCCCAGCTTGTTGTAGATCTGCGTGTTGTAGACCAGCGGGCCATTGGTGCTGATGACGTAGCTGTAACCGTCGCCCGGCATCTTGGCTACGGCGCCGGTGCCGTTGTTGCCGCCGCCACCGGCGCGGTTTTCGACCACCACCGGCTGGCCCAGACGGGGCGCCAGCCGCTCAGCCACGATGCGCATGATCACGTCAGGCGACGAACCTGCGCCGTAGGGCACCACCACGCGGATGGGCTTGTTGGGCCAGGCGCCCTGTGCCCAGGCACCGGTGCAGGCGGCGCTGGCGGCGGTGAGGGCCAGCGCGGCAGCGGCGCGGGTGAACAGCCGGCGGGAGGTGGGAGAAGCAATGCGGGTCATGGTGAGAGCCTTTCGGTGTCGTGAAAGAAACGCCCCTCGCCGGCAATGAAGCCGGCGACCAGCGCGCGGTAGGCCGATTCGACAATGTCGCTCAGGCCGGGAAAACTGCCTTCATGGTTGGCGGCCAGTGCGCGCACGCGCGCAAACACCTGCGCCTGGCGTGCAGGCGCGGCCACCTGGAATTCATCGAGCTTGAAGCGGGTAGCGTCGCGCACGCACAGTGCGCGTTGTGCCAACAGCGTGACGATCTGCGCGTCCAGCGCGTCAATGCGCTCGCGCAACTCGCCCAGCGTGGCCGCCTGGGGCTGGTAAGCCGGGTCCTTGAACCGGCGCACCGGCGCGCCGCCGGTGCCGGGCTCGTGGGGTGCAGTCATGTGAAACCCTTCGCAATACGTTCTTATTGATAAGCAAGCTTAGCGAACCGGGTGTGTCTGCGCCATTGGTAACGCACACCTTGCCCTGCTGGCGTCAGGCGTGTAGGGCTAGGCATGGAATTGCACCGCGCCTTTGGCGTCTGCGCGGCGGCTGTGGTTTGCGGTTTGGCGTTGATGAATGGACAGTGCCTGTTGCAATGGCTGCGGCTTTGAAGGTGTCTGACGTCACCCCAGCAGCGCCTGCAGCCCCTGCAGCGGTTCAAACCGGTCAGGGCGCCACACCAGCCGCGTCGGGCCGGGCAGCGCGCGTTCCTGCACCGGATGGTCGGGGTCACCGGGGTAGCAGACGGCGCGCTGGCCGTCGATCTGGATGGGTTCGGGCTGGATGACCGGAGGTTGTGCGTGGCGCGCGGCATGCAGCACGCTGGCGGCATTACGGTAGCGTGTCAGTTGGGCCAGGCTCATGATCTGCGGCGGGGCCAGCGTCATGCTGCCGTCCCAATAGCGCTGCAGAGCTTCGCGCGGGGCCAGCCAGACGCTTTCAGTGTTTTCATGGCCGTCATGCAGGGCGGTCTGTCCGGCGGGCAACACCGCCACAAAAAACCGGGTGTCAAAGCGGCTGCCGGCCATGTTGTTCATGGACGGCACCACTGGCGTGATCCAGCGTGACCAGGGTGCCATGTCGTACGTCGCCAGGCGCAGCCCGTGGCGTGCCAGCAGGTCATTGAAAGGCAGGGTCGTATCAGCCTGTGGCAACGTGGTCACGTGCCGGGCCATCAGCACGCCGCACTCTTCAAAGGCTTCGCGTGCTGCCGCCACGTACAGGGCACAGGCGGAAGGCACATCCAGTCCGCGTTCACCCAGGCTGGCGTGCAGGTTGGCGGGTGGCTGGTCCAGGTACAGCGCGGCGTCCAGGGCTGCATCGGCCGCGTCCACCTTGCCGCCGGGAAACACATGGGCGCCGCCCAGCACGGCCGCCCCGGTGTGGCGGCGCAGCAGCAGCACCTGCAGGCCGGTGGGTGCGTCGCGCAGCAGCACCACGGTGGCTGCCGCACGGGGCGCGGCGGGGGAGGTGGCGCGGGGCAGGGTGGGGGTGGTGTCGGTGGGCATGGGGTGGAGTCACCTGCGCTTCAGCTTCAGGGGGCGGCGTCCAGTACAGTTGCGCGGGCGGCTGCTAGCGTACCAGTTTGCGTGCGGCAGCCCCATCTCCAACATGACAACAGGACGGGACAGATGAGCATTGATTTCAAGGGCCGGGTGGCCATCGTCACGGGCGCAGGCGGTGGCCTGGGCAAGCAGCATGCGCTGGCGCTGGCGCGCAGCGGGGCCAGGGTGCTGGTCAATGACCTGGGCGGCGCGGTGGATGGCTCGGGCGGCTCGGTCAGCGCCGCCCAGGCGGTGGTGGACGAGATCCGCGCTGCCGGTGGCGAAGCCCTGGCCAACGGCGCGTCGGTCACCGACTTTGCCGCCGTTCAGGCCATGGTGCAGCAGGCGGTGGATGCCTGGGGCCGGGTGGACATCCTGGTCAACAATGCAGGCATCCTGCGTGACAAGAGCTTTGCCAAGATGGACCTGGCCGATTTCCGCCTGGTGATGGACGTGCACGTGATGGGCGCTGTGCATT
>CAZUJD010000152.1:0-2197 GCA_964620025.1 uncultured Ramlibacter sp.
CAGCGCATGGCCAGGCCGATGCCGTTGGCAAAGGTCAGCGTCAGCAGCAGCGGTGCGGTGATCCAGTCCATCACGATGGTCACGCACAGTGCAATGGCGGTCACCGCCACCCACAGCTGCGTCATCATGAAATAGCGCCGACGGTCCAGGATGTCGGCCAGCGCACCGCTGGGCAGGCCCAGCAGGAACACCGGCAGGGTCGATGCCGACTGCACCAGCGCCACCCACAGCGGCGAAGGCGCCAGCGACGTCATCAGCCAGGCCGCGGCCACATCGCTCATCCACATGCAGGTGTTGGCGGTGAGCCAGGTGGCCCACAGCATGCGGAACACCGGTCTGCCCAGCGGCGAGAAGGCCGACGGCGGTTCGGTGGCCTGGGGTGTCTTGGGGTCGTCCAGCGTGGGCATGCGCGGTGTCCGGGTTCGGGGGTGGATCAGTAGCGGCGGTCCAGCACCATCTGGTCGTTGTCGCGCTTCATCTGGAAGCGGCTGAGAAAGCTGTTGCCCAGCAGCACATAGGGCATGGGCTGCTGGCTCACGATGCCTTCCACGCCAAACACTTCGACGTCGCCCACGCGCACGGCGTCCAGCCGCACCAGCCAGGCCGGCACCATGCCGTTGGCCGTGCCCATCTGCACCTTGCGGCCCGATTCATACGGCACGCCCATGCGCCTGGCGTCCGGCAGGCCCAGGGTCACGGCGGTGGCGCCGGTGTCCACCATGAACTGCGCCGCCTGGCCGTTGATCGCGCCCTGAGCCACAAAATGTCCGCCACTGCCGGCCGTGAGCACAATGCGCCGCCCGCGCGCGCCACTGCCCGCTGCGCCGCTGCTGCCGCCTACGCTGGCCGGGGCGTCGCCCACGCGCAGGGTGTGGCGTTTGCCGCCGATTTCCACCACGGCTTCGTCGCCGGCGGTGGACAGCACTTTCACGCCCTGGTGGGTGTCGCCCGGTGCCACGCTGCGCGGTGTACCGCCGTCAACGATGAGCAGGGCGCGGTTGCCCAGCATGCCCTGCAATGCGACCGACTGCGCCTGCGAACCGGCAGGCAGCAAAAGCACCCATGCCAGTGCCACCATGGAGCCGGCTTTGCCGGGCCACCGGTGGCGCTTCCCCGGGGGAGAGGCGCCGAAGGCGCTTCGGGTGGGGATCATCAATCCCTGAAGTTGTTGAAGGTCAGGGGCACGTCGGCGATGTCTTTCCTGATCAGCGCCATGGCCGCCTGCAGGTCGTCGCGTTTGGCGCCGGTCACGCGCACGGCGTCGCCCTGGATGGCGGCCTGCACCTTGAGCTTGCTGTCCTTGATGAGCCGGGTGATTTTCTTGGCCTGCTCGGATTCAATGCCGTTGCGCACCTTGATCACCTGCTTGACCTTGTCACCACCCATTTTCTGCACGTCGCCCACGTCCAGGTAGCGCACGTCCACATTGCGTTTGGTGAGCTTGTTGCGCAGGATGTCGTCCACCTGCTGGAGCTGGAAGTCGGCATCGCCAAACAGCGTGATTTCCTTGTCCTTGAGCTCGATGGCGGCAGATGTGCCCTTGAAATCAAAACGCGTGGCGATTTCCTTGGATGTGTTGTCCACTGCGTTCTTGACTTCAACAAGATTGGGTTCGCAGACGGTGTCAAAAGACGGCATGAATTCTCCCTCGGGTACGTGCCTGGATGTTGTTGCTGGATGCGACAATTCTCCCATGATCACGGAGCAAAACGCAGCCCTGCAGGCCTACAACACCTTTGGCATTGTTGCCAGGGCCCGCCTGCTGGTGCGGCTGCAATCGGTTGCCGATGTGCACACCGTGCTGGCCGATCAGGCGCTGGCCGGCGAGCCCAAATTCGTGTTGGGCGGTGGCAGCAACATCGTGCTGACCGGCGACGTGCGCCCCGTGGTGCTCAAGGTCGAAATCATGGGCCGCCGCGTGGTGGCCGAAACCCCCCGCGCCTGGATCGTCGAAGCCGGCGCCGGCGAACCCTGGCACGGACTGGTGGACTGGACGCTGGAGCAGGGCCTGCCGGGCCTGGAAAACCTGGCGCTCATCCCCGGCACCGTGGGTGCGTCGCCGGTGCAGAACATCGGCGCCTACGGGGTCGAGCTGCAGGACCGCTTTGAGTCACTGGACGCGGTGGACCTGCACACGGGCCACGAATTCACGCTGAACGCCGCCCAGTGCGCCTTTGGTTACCGTGATTCGGTGTTC
>CAZUJD010000152.1:2207-7564 GCA_964620025.1 uncultured Ramlibacter sp.
GCCGCAAGGTGGCGGCGCTGGTTCTGCGTCGCAGCCGGTTGGCATGGGCCTGGCGGGCAGGGCGCTGATCACCCGGGTGCGCCTGCGCCTGCCCAAGCCCTGGAAGCCCGTGCTGGGCTACCTGGATCTGGAGCGCAAGATGGCCGAGACCGGTGTGCGTGAGCCGTCCGCGCGCCAGGTGTTCGACTGGATCTGCGCCATCCGCAGCGCCAAGCTGCCCGATCCGCGCGTCATCGGCAACGCCGGCAGTTTTTTCAAGAACCCCACGGTCACGCCCGAGCAGTGCAGCGACATCATTGCGCGCGAGCCTGGCATCGTGCACTACCCCATGCCCGACGGCAGCATCAAGCTGGCCGCGGGCTGGCTGATTGACGCCTGCGGCTGGAAGGGCAAGACGGTGGGCAATGCCGGCGTGTACGAAAAGCAGGCGCTGGTGCTGGTGAACCGCGGCGGCGTATCGTACCCGGCCACGGGCGGCGAGGTCATGACGCTGGCCGGCGCCATCCAGACCAGCGTGTACGAACGCTTCGGCATCCGGCTGGAGCCCGAGCCGGTCGTCGTCTGAGGGGCTGTGGCGCCTGTGCCAGCCCCCCGAATGCGGGGTTGGCCGCCGCCAGTGGCACGCCTACAGTGGCCCCATGCATCACCCCAAGTCCCATCTCAAGCCCGCCCTTGCCTTTGCTGCCTTGACCTGCCTGGCGCTTCCGGGCCACGCGCAGTTCGGCTCGCTGCTGAACGCCATCACCGGCGGCAGCAATGCACCCAAGCCCGAACAGGCCGCCCAGGCGGCCCAGGGCACGCCGTCCATCGCACAGGCCACGCCCGAGCAGATCGAAGCGGCGCTGGCCGCACCGGTGGCGCCGCTGGGTGCACCGGCGCCGGTCAAGGGCCAGGCCACGCTCAAGGGCAAGCGCTTCTACATTGCCGAATACCGCGTGCTGTTTGAGATCGGGGGCACCGTCACGGCCAGCACCCGCGGCGCCTACTTTGGCGGCACCGATTACGGAGCCACCAATGTGCGGGTCAACTACCTGGTGCCCACGCCCGACCTCAAGCTGCTGCAGGCCATCACCGACAAGGCCTACACAGATTTCGTCGCCCGCCTGGAGGCCGCCGGCGCCCGGCCCGAGCCGGCCGAGGCTTTTGTGAAGGAAAACGGCGCGGTGTACGAGGCCACGGTCGAGGCCAGCAAACCCGGCGCCGAGGTGTATGAAGACGTGGACCTGGGCTATGGCAAGCGCAAATACCTGGTCATGGCACCTTCGGGCACGAAGATGGTGGCGCGCGGTTTTGCCGGCATCGGCGCCGGCAACATCAGCAAGCGCATTGATTTCAGCAAGGGCAACCTGGAAGGCGTGTCGGTGGGCATGGTGGTGAACCTGGCCGCGCAGGAGTCTTCGGGCGGCGGCTCGTCCATGTTCAAGCGCGGCTCCAGCGCCAACGCCTCGGCCGCGATGGAGGTGGCCATGCCCCCGAAGCAGCTGGGGGTGCTGCAGACGCATGCGCTGACCCACGTGGTGAGCCTGGGCGGTCCGCTGGCCGTGCCCGGCCAGTTTGCCAACCTGCGTGAAACCGGCGGCTACGACACGCAGAAAGACACCGCCGTCAAGGCGCTGCAGATCGTGGGGGCGCTGACCATGGGGGTGGCGGCCAACACCAGCAAGCGGGTGGACATGGCGCTGGACGTGGACAACGCCGCCCTGGCGCGCCAGGCACTGCAGGGCATGGCCACGGTAAACCAGGCGGTGGCGGCCGCGATCCAGTAGCCCGGCGTCAGACGGGCGACGCCTGCGACGCGGCCTGGGCCTCCTGGACGGCCTGGAACGTTTCGGCCAGGGCTTCGTCCAGCAGCGCGCGGGCCTGCTGGGGTGTGCGGGGCCGCTGGCCCTGGCCTTCGGCCTTTTCAATGTCGGCTGCCAGTGTGGCGATGCGCCAGAAGCCCAGCATCCGGGCGCTGCCCTGCAGCTTGTGGGCGGCCAGCGCCGTGCGCCGGGCGTCGTCGCCATCCAGGGCGTCACGCAGTTCGGCCAGCGTGCGCGATTCATCCCCGAAGAACATGTCCACCAGGCCGGCCAGGGCCTGCGGCGGCAGGTCATTGCCCAGCGTGGTGAAGCGCGCCGACAGCGCGCCGGGGCGTGTTTCCGAACCTGCATGACCCGGCACAGCGGCATTCAGCGCTTCGGCCAGCTGCGGCCCCTGCACGGGCTTGTGCAGGCAGGCGGTGACGCCCACGGCACTGGCCCGCTCGCGGGTGGCCGGCATCACGTCGGCCGTCAGCACCAGGATGGGCAGCCGCGACACCGGTCCGTCCAGGCTGCGGATGGCCGCCGTGGCCTGCAGCCCGTCCAGCCCGGGCATGTGGATGTCCATCAGCACCACATCGAACTGGCCGGTGCGCGCGTGCTCCACTGCCTGCAGACCGTCCTCGCACAGCGTATAGCGGTGCCCCATGCTGGCCAGCACCAGGGCCAGGTACTTGCGGTTGATCGGGTGGTCGTCGGCCACCAGCACATTCAATGCACGCTCGGGCAGCAACGCCAGTGTGCTGACGGCGGTGGCTTCGGCCGGGGCATCGCAGCGCGGCAGCGCGGCGGTGAAGGTAAAGGTCGAGCCCTTGCCCAGCGTGCTTTGCGCCACCAGGTTGCCGCCCATCATGCGTGCCAGGCTGCGCGAGATTTCCAGCCCCAGCCCCGCTCCGCCAAAGCGCCGTGACAGGGTTTCGTCGCCCATCTCGAAGCGGCGGAACAGCCGGGCCAGCGTGGGTTCGTCCATGCCGATGCCCGTGTCCGCCACCTTGAAGGTCATCACCCCCTTGCGGTCCAGCTGCACCGTCAGCGTGATGGTGCCCGACGGCGTGAACTTGATGGCGTTGGACAGCAGGTTGAACAGCACCTGCTTGATGCGCGTGGCATCGCCCACCACCCATTTGGGCACGTTGGGGGCCACGCCCAGATCCAGCCGCAGGCCGCGTGCAAAAGCCTGGCCGCGCATGAGCTGGCGCGCGTCGCGGCACAGGCGGTGCAGGTTCAGCGGCTGCTCGTCCAGCACCACACGGCCGGCTTCAATGGCCGAGACGTCCAGCACGTCGTTCAGCAGGGTGAGCAGGTGGTCGGCCGATTCGCGTGCGGTGCGGATCAGGTCGTGCTGGGCCGGTGTGGGGCCGGTCTGCTCCAGCAGCTGCAGCATGCCGGTCACACCCTGGAAGGGGGTGCGCAGCTCGTGGCTCATGTTGGCCAGGAACTGGCTCTTGGTGCGGTTGGCTGCGTCGGCCGCGTGGGTCGCCTTGCGCAGTTCGTCGGCCAGTGCTTCCAGCTTGCGGTGGGCTTCGGCCTCCTGGCGGCGCTGTGTCCACACCAGGTAGCCGGCCGCAGCCGCCAGCAGCAGCAGCACGGCGGCCAGCGTGCCGATCACGTTGGCCTGGTGTTGCAGGGCTGTGAACTGCTGCTCCACCAGATAGGCCGTGGCCACCGTGGCGGCCCGCGTGAAGCTTTGCACGTCGGGCGTGGCCTCGTCGGTCTGGATGAGCAGGCTGCGCACGGCTGCCCGCGTGGGCGTGGACTGGGAAAAAAGGGCTTCGGCGGCCACACGCAGGGTCCGCAGCCGGGCCACCAGCGTGGTGTATTCGTGGATGTTGCGCAGCGCGTCCAGGCTGCCGGTGGTCTCCAGCAGCTGCATGCGGCTGACCAGGATTTCGTAGCGGATGTGGGCGTCGGCCAGATCCAGCGGGCCGCCGGCCTTGGCCGCAGCCACCAGTTCGCCGCGAAAGCGCGAGTACTCGCGCTCAAAGCCGAACACCAGCCCCGAGACCGAATCGCGCCAGTTGACCTGGCGCGGGTCTGAGAACGGACCCTGGCGCACCTGCATCACCGACATCACGGCGGCTCCCAGCACGGCCAGCATGCTGAGGATGGCCATGAACACCAGCAGGCGGGTGCGCCCCGCAAGCCACTGCATCACTCGATCCGCATGGACTTCAGTTGCCAGATCGCGCGCTCGTAGTAGCGGGTGGTCCGCAGTTCGGGCGCGCTGTCAAACGGGTAGATCACAAATAGCGGACCGCGCTCGCGCACGGGGATGGCCTTGCCGTCGACCTGGTGGGCCACGATGACGTCCAGCTTGGCCGCGTCTTCGGCCGGGATGCTGATCTGGTAGTCGTTCAGCGCCACGGCCTTGATGTTGGTTGCGCCCTGGGCGCCGGCCAGGGCCAGCACGTCACGCAGCAGCGGGCCGCTGTAGGTATGGGGCTCGCGCGTCCAGGGGGTGTTGGTCTTGAAGCTGCGCTGGGGCAGGCGCTGCAGGGCGGCCATGTCCAGCTGGACCGGCGAGGTAGTGACCTTGCCGCTGATTTCCAGTACCGGGCGCTGGGCCGGGAGCGTCTGGGCGAATGCGGCGCAGCCGGCCAGTGCCAGGGTGGCACCAGCCAGCAGGCGGCGGAAGAACAGGGGGGTCATGGGGCGTCCTTTCATTGAGTTCCTGTGGCGTAACTCAATGTAACGATGCCGCCCGGCCCGGCCTTAGGGATTTTGACTAAGCCCGGCGGCCTTTTCGCCGTGCCCGTGACATGTTCCCGTGACTTATTTGGAGCTGCGGTCGCCCAGCTGCGGCAGGGCTGCGCCACCACCCAGCGACAGCAGGCCGGCCTGGCTGTAAATACCCAGCTTGGCACGCGTGTCCACGATGTCCAGGTTGCGCATGGTCAGCTGGCCGATGCGGTCGGCCGGGCTGAACGGGGCGTCTTCGACCTTTTCCATGCTCAGGCGCTCGGGCGCGTAGGTCAGGTTGGGTGATTCGGTGTTCAGGATCGAATAGTCGTTGCCGCGGCGCAGTTCCACGGTGACCTCGCCGGTCACGGCGCGGGCCACCCAGCGCTGGGCCGTTTCACGCAGCATGATGGCCTGCGGGTCGAACCAGCGGCCCTGGTACAGCAGGCGGCCCAGCTTCAGGCCGTTCATGCGGTATTGCTCGATGGTGTCCTCGTTGTGGATGCCGGTGACCAGCCGTTCGTAGGCAATGTGCAGCAGCGCCAGGCCGGGGGCTTCGTAGATGCCGCGGCTCTTGGCTTCGATGATGCGGTTTTCGATCTGGTCGCTCATGCCCAGGCCGTGCCGGCCGCCGATGCGGTTGGCCTCCAGGATCAGGTCCACCGGACTGTCAAAGGTCTTGCCATTCAGGGCCACGGGCTGGCCTTCTTCGAAACGCACCGTGACTTCTTCGGCCTTGACCGGAACATCGTCCTTCCAGAACGCCACGCCCATGATGGGGTTGACGATGCGGATGCCGCTGTTCAGGAACTCCAGGTCCTTGGCCTCATGGGTGGCGCCCAGCATGTTGCTGTCGGTGCTGTAGGCCTTTTCGGC
>CAZUJD010000153.1:0-7560 GCA_964620025.1 uncultured Ramlibacter sp.
CGCCCTGGTGCTGGGCGACAACATCTTCTACGGTCATGACCTTGTGCGCCTGCTGCACGAAGCCGATGCCACCACCAGCGGTGCCACTGTCTTTGCCTACCACGTGAAGGACCCCGAGCGTTATGGCGTGGTCGACTTTGACGACCATGGCAAGGCCTTGTCCATCGAGGAAAAGCCGGCGGTGCCCAAGAGCCACTTTGCCGTGACAGGCCTGTACTTCTATGACCATCAGGTGTGCGACATTGCAGCGGCAGTGAAGCCGTCGGCCCGCGGCGAACTTGAAATCACCAGCAACAACCAGCGCTACCTCGAACTGGGACAGCTGCAGGTGCAGACCATGGGCCGCGGCTTTGCCTGGCTGGACACCGGCACCCACGAAAGCCTGCTGGAGGCCACCCAGTTCATCCACACACTGGAGCAGCGCCAGGGCCTGAAGATCGCCTGCCCCGAGGAGATTGCCTGGCGCAACGGCTGGATCAGCGAGCAACAGTTGCAGGCGCTGGGCGAGCCACTGGCCAAGAGCAGCTACGGTGCCTACCTGCTGGCGCTGGCCAAGGGGGCAGCCCGATGATCACCGTCACGCCCACCCGTTTGCCCGAGGTGCTGATCGTCGAACCCCGGGTTTTTGGCGATGAGCGTGGTTTTTTCACCGAAAGCTGGAATCAGCGTGCCTTCACCCAGGCGACCGGTGTGACCGACGGCTTTGTGCAGGACAACCATTCCCGTTCGGCCCACGGCGTGCTGCGCGGCATGCATTACCAGATCGTCAACCCCCAGGGAAAACTGGTGCGGGTGGTCAGCGGCCGCGTGTTTGACGTGGCGGTGGACATGCGCGCTTCCTCACCGCGCCTGGGTCAGTGGGCCGGCGTGGAACTCAGCGCCGACAACAAGCGCCAGTTGTGGGTGCCGCCAGGTTTCGCCCACGGCTTTGTGGTGCTGTCAGACAGTGCGGATTTCCTCTACAAGACCACCGAGTACTACGCCCCAGAGCACGAACGCGCCCTGCTCTGGAACGACCCGCATGTAGGCATTGAATGGCCGCTGGCGGAACTTCGCGGCGCACCGGTCCTCTCCGCAAAGGATGCCGTTGCATCCAGCTGGCACAACGCCCCCCGCTATCCATGACTGACACCACAACGCTCTTGCCCCAGGCAACGCCCGCAGTTCCGGTCATCGCCTTCCCTTTCACAGGGGACTACCGGATCGACACCCTGCTGTTGAATCCGGCGTACCGCTGGAACAAGGACGGAGCGTTCGGTTCGCCAGTCACGGTGACGTACAGCTTCATGACCGTCAAGCCGTTTTATGGCGGCACCGACGAAAGTGACGGTGATCGCGGTTTCAGTATGTTCACAGCCGAACAGCAGGCCGCGACGCGCCAGGTGTTTGCCCAGCTGCAGGCCGAACTGGGCGTCCGGTTTGAGGAGGTTGCCGACACGGCCACCAGCTACGGCCAGATCCGCATGGGCAACAACACGCAGCGCTCGTCTGCCGGCTATGCCTTCCTGCCGTACAGCGTCAACAACGACAAAAGCGGCGACATCTGGCTGAACCGCAGCACCCCGGCCACTCAGGCTGACCTCGCGCCCGGCACGCCCGGCTGGGCCACACTGGTGCACGAGATCGGCCATGCGCTGGGGCTGAACCACCCGGGCGACTACAACGCGGGGGAAGCCGCCACCAACGCCCCGGGCAACTACCTGGGCCGGCTGGAAGACAACACCAATTACACGATCATGTCGTACACCGATGCGGGCGGCGGCCAGCAGCGCGACTGGTTCGGCATGTACGACCTGCTCACCCTGCGCACGCTGTACGGCACTGGCTCCCCCCGCACCGGCGATACCGTCTACCGTTATGGCGACAGCACCGGCAGCCTGCTGGCAATCGTCAACGATGCCGGCGGCACCGACACCCTGGATGTTTCCGCCGCCACACTGGGCGCCGCCATTGACCTGATCCCGGGCCGCTTCAGTTCGGTCGGGCGCAACGGGGCTGCTGCCGCCAACAACAACCTGTCGATTGACCTGGCTACGGTCATCGAAAACGTGGTTGCTACCCAGCTGGACGACAGCATCCGAGGCAACGACGCCAACAACCGTTTCACCCTGGGTGAGGGCCGCAACACCGCTGAAGGCGGGGCCGGCGTCGACACCGCCGTGTATGCGCTGGCTGCAGCCAACTACCAGGTCAGTCAGTCAGCCGGGACTTTGCGGGTCACCGGCGCCAACCTGTCGGACACACTGGTCCAGATCGAGCGCCTGGCCTTTGCAGACTACAAGCTCGCCTTTGACCTGGCGGGCCATGCAGGCACGGTGGCGAAAGTTCTGGGCGCAGTGTTCGGCCGGCAGGCCGTGGCCAACCGCGAATACGCCGCCATCGGACTGCAGCTGCTGGACAGCGGCACCAGCCAGCCAGCCCTGATGCAACTCGCCCTGGATGCCCGGCTGGGCCCGGGCGCCTCCGCGCAGGCCGTGGTGACACTGCTGTACACCAATGTCGTGGGCACAGCCCCCGGCGCTGAAGATCTGGCGCTTTACACGGGCCTGCTGGCTTCGGGGCAATACACACCCGCCACACTGGGCATGCTGGCGGCACAAACGTCGGCCAACGCAACCGCCATTGACCTCGTGGGCCTGGCAGCCAGCGGCCTGGCCTACAGCTGAGGCAGCGCCCGCCCCGGCTTATTTCCAGCGCAGCGCCTGCTTCTCCACCAGGTGCCATGACAGGCCCGCCAGGGCAAATGTCAGGACCGTGCAGGCCACCACATAGCCCGGGAAACTGGCTTCGTGCAGCTTGAAGTGCGCCAGCACCTGCTGGACCGGAAACCCGTACAGGTAGGCACCGTAGGACCAGTCGCCCATGCGCTGCGGAATCCGTGGCAGCCATTTGCCATACAGGGCCAGCCAGAGCGTGAGCATGCCCAGGCCGGACACATAAAGGAGCGGCTGCCACACACCATGCCCCACATACACCGCTGCCGCCAGAACCAGCAGGGCCGGCCAAAGCATCGGGCGGACACGATCGCGCCAGCAGGCAAACACGGCACCCAGCGCGAACAGCAGGCCCAGCTTGGTGTGGTAGTAGTCCAGGCCCAGGTATGTGTCGAACGGTGTCGCTGGCGGCACCGGCGGGCGCACCAGCAGCAGCGCATTCAGGCCGGCCGCCACCAGCGTGACCTTGAGCCTGAGCGAGCCGGGCACCAGGCTCAGGAGCGCCAGCACGATGTAGCAGCGTATTTCATACGGCAGCGACCACAACGAGCCGTTCACCGCGTTGGGCGCGGGATTGTCTGCAAACACCCCTGGCAGCGGATACCTGACGACCCAGGCACTGGCCGTTTTGAGGTAGTCCCAGGTCATGCTGTGGCGCCAGTAGACGGCCTGGGTCAGCGTTGTCAGCAACGGACCGAGCAGCAACACGCACAGCAAGCAGATGGCGATCAGGCCCGGGAAGATGCGCAATGCCCGGCGGCGGGCAAATTCGCGCAGGCTGGTACTGCGTTCCAGCGATACGGTCACGAGGTAGCCACTGAGCACAAAGAAGATGGCGACACCCACACCCCCCAGGGTGTCAATGCCCAGCGTGCTGGCCAATGGCTCATTCTGGGGGCGCCCCCCCAGCGGATAGCAGTGGCTGAAAAGCACCAGCCAGGCCGCTACCAGGCGCAGGATGTCAAAGCGGTTGTCGTCGCGGTTCAGGCTCATGGATAAACGGGGCCGCTCAGGCCAGAGGTAGGTAGTCGAGACCGCTGGCCGCCAGGCCGGTGAGGTTGATGCCGTTGATGTTGTCGACCGTTTCAGCTGCCAGCATGCCCAGCGTGGCATGGGTGTACTGCCCCGCCGCCAGCAGGCCGGTGTAGTACGCCAGCACCGAGGCACTGGGAGCAAACCCCACCACGTTGGTGTAGAGCACGCTCACAACGGTCTCGTTGGAAGGGTTCGGGCCCAGACGGGCATTCAGCGCGACCTTCATCACGTCCTGGTACAGCATGCCGCCGTCCAGCAGGTTCAGCCCGATGCCGACGTACTCCTTGTTGCCCACCGCCGTCCGGCCGAACACCGCGCCGAGGATCTTGGCCGTCACGCCGGCATTGCCGCCCAGGTCAAGCGCCACAGAGCTGTCGGAAAACCGCAGCCGTTCCACACCTGCCAGGGTGTCGGTGCCATCGCGGTTCAGGCTCAGGTCGCGAACCACAGTGGCCGTGATGCCTGCGCTGATGGTGTAGCCGCCGCGTGCACCGGCGAACACCACGGTATCCCGGCCCAGGCCGCCGGCAAAGGTGTTGTCCAGAACATTGCTGGTCATCACGTCGTTGGCAGGCGTACCGGTGAACGCTGACTGCAGCATGTCGGCAATCAGGTTGTCGTTGGCTGTCATGGCAGCATTCAGCCATTCCCAGGTGCCTGCGCCATAGAGCGCGGCATACGTAGAAGATGTGTAGTTGCTGGTGCCGCTGGACAGGGTACCGACCACGGTGGTCAGCCCGTCGCTGGTGTGCAGCAGCGGACCACCCGAGGCACCCGCCCCCAGGCCGGAACGGATCTGGTAGACACCCACATTGTTGGCCGCATCGGCAAAAACATCTTCGGCCATCATGCCGGTGCCTCTCGCGGGATAACCAGCCATCACACCGTAAAAATCCGCGGCCAGCGGTTGCGTCCCGATCGTGCCGGTGATGTCACCGATGCGGCTGCGCATGCCGATCAGCGCCAGGTCGTACTGCGCCTCGACATTGGTGAGCAGACCATCGCCGTTGGTGTCCCAGTTGTCTGTACGGCCCGCCAGGCTGCCGAAGTTGGTGAAGGCCCCATAAGGCGCACTGACCGGGGACTTGTCATAGCCCGGCGTGATCGTGACGCTGGTGGCCCAGCCGCCACGATTGGCGTCGAACACCACGTGCATCGCCGTCAGGATGTCATTGGGCCCCACGACGGTACCTGAACCCTGCGAAGCTGCGCCCCGGTCCGGCCAGGTGACCGTGATGTAGCAGATGGCGCTGTACGGATACGCGGTGCGGTCGGTGATTTCGTACATGCTGTCGCCCGGTAGATGACCTTGGGGCTAGAAGCGGATGGTGTCGCTTTGCATGAAACCCAGGTCCAGCTCGCCGCCGCGCACCAGCTGCTCGCCGGCCTTGGTTGCGGCAGCCCGTGCCTGCGAGAGCGTCTGCAGCGTGGCCACATGCTGCATGGACAGAAGCTGGGCATAGGCCAGCCCGATGGCGCCTGCGTGGCGCAGCTTCACAAAGGCCTCGTCAGGCAATGCATTCAGCGCAATTTCATCAACACGGTGAAGGCCCGACAGGCCGTGAACGCGACCCTCAATTTCCAGCTGGATCGGCCATGGCTGGATCACGCCCTGTTCGACCAGTGCGGCCGTTGCAGCCAGGGTTGCGGGCCGCATGGACTCCAGCCCTTCGAGCAGGTCAACCACCTGGCGCACCGTGGGCGCGATCTTTCCGTCGGCACCGAAAAATGGCTCGGATCCAGCAGTAGCCGCTTCGACAATCAGGCCACTGCCTTCGTCCACACAGACCACCTTCTGGCCGTCCGGGGTCATCGCAACCTTGAACGGATGGCTGCGCAGTTCAGCAGGCACATAAGTGGCCAGCCAGCGGCCATCCGGCGCCACGAAGGCATTGATACCGGGCTCCGGACCCAGCACCACCACGGGCTGGAAAACACCGGCCGCGTCAGGCACGAAGGCCAGCGGCAGGCTCATGGCGGCGCGTGGAAGTTCGGCGGCCACAACGGGCAACAGGGCCTCAGCACCGGCAAATTGGTAGGACTCATAACGTCGCCAGGCCAGGCTGGCATGACGGTCTGGGGTGAGCGGGATGTACTGGTGCATGTCTCAGCAATCGATACCCAGGGCCTTGAGCACCGGACGGCGCTTGTCCACAAACTCCTGGGCCAGCCTGTTCAGCTCGGCCAGGTTGTCATCGGCCGATTCGAGCGCCTTGCCGTCGCGCAGGACCTGCTGGCCCTGGCTGGAGATCACCTGCCAGGCGAATTTGGCGGCTGCCTCCACCGTCTTGGCACCCTGCAGGCGCGCCTGGATGAACAGCTGGTTCAACCGCGGCACCGGCACACCACCGCCGCAGACGGGGCTGGCCAGGAAATCCACCTCGGCATAGCTGCGCGCACGTTCAAGCAAATGGCGGTTGAGCTTGTCCGAACTGGCCTTGGCCTGCGCCTGATGTTGTTCGTCCTGCACCAATGCCAGATCGTTCTTGCCGGCCAGGATGGCGATGACCTGCCACAGCTGGGCACGCGTCATCGCCGTACCCAACGCCGCTTCGATCTGCCCCACGGTCCTGGGCTTGTGGTCTGCCAGCAGATCCAGCACGGGTTTGTAGACATCCTCGTTGAGCTTGGCCTCACCGAGCGCGCCATTGGCCTTGAGCTCCACATCCTGACGGGCCGTGGTCAGCAGTACCTTGATCCTGCTCCAGTGCTCCACGTGCGCCACGGCACTGAGCCGTCGCGGCCCCTTGATCCAGTAGTCGCGCCGGAACTGCTGGTTGATGATGTAGTCGCGAACTGACTCGCGGAATATGGGATCCGGAATCGCCGCCAGGAAAGTCTGCTGTTCGCCGGACAGGTTGATCGGATGAACCTGGTCCAGGATGTTGGCCGAGCAGGCATAGCTGAGCTTGGCATCAGTCAGCCAGGACGCCATCTGGCCGAATGACATGGGATGCCAGTCCTGGTTGAAATATTCATGTGCCAGGTAATTCCGGCTTTGGCCCTGCAACGCTTTCAACCGGTCAGCGACACGGGGGTTGGCGACCAGGTAGGCTGGATTGAGTTCAAACAGTTTCTGGGTAAATGCCAACGCAGCGTCTATGCGTTGCACCTGCCCCTGGCCCGATACGCCCATGTGGCGCACGTGATCGGTCAGCAGCGTGCGCAGCGGCACGGCAGCCGCCCAGCCCGGCTGGGTGTTGTAGCTCACGTACAGCACACCGCCCACACGCAGTTTGCGCCGAACGAAATCAACAATGACGGCGCGATTGGCATCCGAAATCCAGCTCCAGATGCCATGCAGGCCGATGAAATCAAAATCAGGCAAATCCGTGCGAGCACAAAACTCCGCGAATGCCTCATCCGTGAGTTGGGCTTGTGCTCCGCTGGCATCAGCCAGGCTTTGCGCAAATGCAGCCTGGGAGGGGTTGAAGTCGGTACCGAACCAGCGCGCACCTGAAGCCGCCGCATTGAGGTTGACACTGACTCCCTGGCCAAAGCCCAGTTCACAGGCGTTGCGGACCTGAGGAAACTCCAGCCCGGCCTGCGCAAAGGGCAACGCCATGCGCTGCGGATTGAGTTCGGCATAGTAGCCAAAGGTGTAGCCAATGTCGGCCACGTAGCCTGCGGTCCAGTCGCTCACGTGAATTCCTCGTTTCGGGTGATCAATTGATTCTAGGGCTGTTCAACTGCGCCAGCCATTCCAGTTGCCGCGGCAAACAGACGGTCTGCCAGTCATATCGCTGCTGCACCAGTGCACGCGCACGCTGGCGCATGGCCAGCACGTCAGCGGTCTTTGCCAGACCGCGCG
>CAZUJD010000154.1:0-3497 GCA_964620025.1 uncultured Ramlibacter sp.
GCAATCACCGGGCTGAAGTAGGTTCCCGTGGCCATGACGCTGCGAATGGCCTGCTCCAGTTCGAAGGGGGGCGCGTCCTTCATGAGATAGCCGCAGGCGCCGCTGGCCACGGCGCGCTTGACGAAGTCCACAGTGTCGTACATGGACAACACCAGGAGCTTGACCTGGGGCCTGGACTTGTTGAGGTGGGCGATCGCGGCAATGCCGTCCATGCCGGGCATGGAGATGTCGGTCATCACGACTTCGGGCATCAGTTCTTCTGTCAGCGTGATCAGTTCCTGGCCGTTGCGGGCCTCGGCAATGACCTCCACCTCCTTGATCATCGACAGCAGCGCCTTGATGCCGGAGCGCACCAGGTCATGGTCATCGGCAAGGACGACCCTGACAGGTTTTGTGGCGGCAGCAGCGTTCATCCGTTCCCCTCGTTTAACTTCAAAGGTGTCTGTTTCGGGTTGGCGCTCATAGTACAGCCCGCAGCACCACGCCGCGCCCCGGTCTGGTCCGGATGCTCAGCCGTCCACCGGCCAGTTCGGTGCGTTCGATCATGCCGTACAGGCCCACGTTGCGTTCGCTGGGCTGTCCGTCCAGGATGTCCTGCTTCACAAAACCCACACCGTCGTCGGTGACCAGCAGGCTGATGCGATCCCCGGGCAGAAAGCGCAGGCGCACATTGACCATGCTGGCTCCGGCGTGGCGGACCACGTTGGTCATGGCCTCCTGGACCAGTCGGACCACGACCGAGGCCGTTTCGCGCAGGGGCTTGGGTTCGGTGCCCCTGCTGCTGACCTGCCAGGCCAGACCTGCAGGCTCCGCAATACGCTGGGCGGCGGACTGGACGGCCGCCACCAGGCCCAACAGGTCCAGTTGGGCCGGGCGAAGGGAAAAAGACAGTGTACGGACCTGGTTCACGGCCTCCTGGGCCATCTGCATGGCGGTTTCAGTAAAGGCTGCGGCACCTGCCACGTCAGTGCAGCGTCGCGCGGCGTGAAGGTGGATCATCATGCCGGTGAGGGTCTGTCCCAGCACATCATGCAATTCGCGCGAAATCAGCGTGCGTTCGCGCTCCTGCGCCACGACCAGACGGGCTGACAGCACCCGCAGGCGCTGGTTGGCGGCCTCAATTTCCTGGGCCATACGCTCACGTTCGATCAGCCGGGCGCGCTCGGCCATCACACGGTCGATGATCTGGGGCAGCGTTCCCAGCTTGTCCTTGGTGAGGTAGTCCTTGGCACCACAGCGCAGCACGTGCACGGCGGCGTCCTCGCCAATGGCCCGCGTGACGACCACCAGGGGTATGGTGCTGCGCCGTGCCATGAGCAGCTGCAACGCCGCATACGGTGAAAACCGGGGAAGGTTGTAGTCGCACAGGATGACGTCCACCTCGTCGTTGAGCGCCTGTGTGAAGGCTTCGGCCTCATCAACCCGATGCAACAGGTATTGCCGTACGGGGTCGGCCCTTTCCAGCGCCAGGCCCATGAGCTCCAGGTCGTCGGGGCTGTCTTCCACGCACAGGAGGCGGATGGTTTGCGGGGTATCGGGTGAAGTGGGCGTCACGTGTTACTTGTAACCGGGGGTTGGCGCAGTTTAGCCGTGCTGCAGCTCACGCGACAAGCCGGTCCGTACTTTCTTGCCGGGCCGCGCGCGTGCTTGACAGCCTTCGGGTATCGGCGACACTGCACAAAAGAGGTCGTTTGAGAGGGGTACCGATCACGGGCGTCGCAACTGTGACGGTGTAGCGGGCCGCATCGCGCGTGCCTGCGGGTGTGCCGACGGGGAACCAGATGGAACGGACGTTCGGGCTGCGCGCAGCCCTGATTTTGCTTGTGCTGATAGCCGTGGTGCCGGTGTTCGGCGTCGTGATCCAGGCGTCGCTGACAGAGCAGGCGCAGCGCCTGGAGCGTGCGCAAGCCAGTCTGCAGTCCCTGGTGGGGCTGGCGGCAGCCCACCAGGAACAGTACATCGAGGGCGCCCGGCAGATGCTGACTGCGGTGGCGCTTGCGCCGCCCGTCATCCGTGGCACCCCCCAGGAGTGCGAGTCGTATTTTCGGGCGCTGGAGCAACGCTACCAGCGCTATGCAAATTTCGGGTTGCTGGACAAGGCTGGCTACATGACCTGCCGGGCGGTGCGTACCGTCCATCCTGTGTATGTGGGTGACCGGACCTATTTCCGGCGGGCCATCCAGACCGGCGGGTTTTCGGTAGGGCATTACATGGTGGGCCGTGCCACCGGCAAGGCGTCGATTGGCTTTGGCATGCCTGCGCTGGGTGCGGACGGTGCCGTTCGCGGTGTGATTTTTGTGGCGCTGGATCTTGTCGCCTCGGATGAACTGCTGCGCAAGCTCGCTGCGCCTCCCGAGTTCACACTGGTCGTCCTGGACCTCAACGGCACGGTACTGGCGTCGGCCGGCAGGGCGCCTCTGGAGCCGGGCACGGCGATCCAGGATGCCCATGTGCGCAAGCATCTGGCCATGCATACCTCCCGGGTCGATACGGTCAGGGGCGAGGAGGGCGGTCTCTGGATACAAGCCATGGCCCCAGTCGGCAAGCAGCCCGAGGGGGGCTTCATGGTGACCGCCAAGGTCTCGCGGGAGGACCTGCTGGCCACTTCCCTGCAGCGTCTGAAGCAGCAGCTGGCGGCGCTGGTGGTCATTGCCCTGCTGGCGTCAGCCGGGGCGTGGGTTTTCGGTGACCGGGTACTGGCGGCCCCCATCAAGCGCCTGCTGCGGCGTGTTGGTGCGCTGCAGCGGGAAGAGTTGCGGCTGGAACCGCAATCCAGTCCGCGCGGCCTGAGCGAACTGCGCGAGCTTGAGCAGCGTTTCAACGACATGGCGCGTTCGCTGATGGAAAGGTCAGCCATGCGCGATACTGCCCTGGCCCAGATGCGGGCCCAGCGCAATCTTCTGACCTCCGTGTTCGACAGCGTTTCAGAAGGCGTTTTCGTAAGTGACATGCGTGGCTGCTACATCCATACCAATGCCGCCGCCTTGCGCATCGCCCCTGGCGTCACACGCATCAACCGGGAGCCCAACCCGCTGGAGGTGTCGTCCATGGAGTACGGCTTCTTCCATATTGACGGTGTGACGCCCATGGCACCGGCCGATCGGCCAACTGCACGTGCCCTGCGCGGGGAATCTGTGGACCGTTTTCGCCATGTGTACCGTGGCGAATGGAGTGGCGGCGTCCAGAAAATCGTGCAGTCCAGTGTGAGGCCGCTGCGCGATGCGGACGGGCAACTGGTGGGCGCTGTCATGGTGGTGTCCGATATCACGGCGACCTGGCAGGCCGAGCAGGACCTGCGTGACAGCGAACGGCGGTACCGCACGCTTTTTGACTCCAACCCCCATCCCATGTGGGTGCACGACAGCGAGTCCCTGCGTTTCCTGACCGTGAACGACGCTGCCGTTCAGCATTACGGCTACACGCGGGAGGAATTCCTGGCCATGGCGCTGCATGACCTTGATGCGAAGGAGGGGGCGTTGCGTCCGGGCGGCGGTGCA